>NZ_JAUSVX010000025.1 GCF_030814995.1 Labrys wisconsinensis
GATCCACCGAGAACTCCACATCCGTCAGCGCCTTGATCGCTCCAAAACTCTTCGAAACCTTGCGAAGGTCGAGCAACGCCATCGATCTTCCTCCCGGACATCCCTGCGCCGGCGGGCTCCGGTCGCGGGACGTTTTGTTGTGGACGGGATTATCGCCCTACGACTTTGCCGGGCGCAATGGCTTTTTTGTCGGATCAATCACGTTTCTTCGGACCGCTTCCGCCATCGTACTGGCGAGGACACGGCGAATATGGTGATGATGCGCGGCCCGCCGCCTTGCACCCCACCGTCCATGCCCCAGATCAGCGTCGTCATCCCGACCCGCGACCGGCCCGGCCTGCTCGTGCGGGCGATCGGCGCGGTGCGCAGCCAGACCTTCCGCGACATCGAGCTGATCGTGGTCGACGACGGTGCCGGCGACGGCGCGCAGGTGGCGCGCGGCTTCGATTTCTGCCCGATCACCACCCTGGTGACCGGCGGCGCCGGCCAGGTCCCGGCCCGCAACATGGGCGTCGGCGCGGCCTCCGGCACCTATATCGCCTTCCTCGACGACGACGACTGGTGGGACGATGCCGGCCATCTCGGCGGCCTCCTCGCGGCCTTCCGCGGCGAGGGCCTCGCCTATGCCTCCGGCCGCATCGTCGCCGAAGGGCCGGACCGGCCCGAGGAGGTCCTGCCGTTCCGGGCGCAGGCGGACGCCGTGAGCCTCAGGCGCGACAACAAGCTCCTGATCCCCGGCATCGCCTATGATCGCGCCCTGCACCGGCGGCTCGGCCCCTTCGACGAGGCCCTGCCCTATTATTGGGACTGGGACTGGTACCTGCGCATCGCAGCCGCCGGCCTGCCCTTCTTCGAGTCCGGCGGCGAAGGCGTGTGCATCTCGGCCCGCGGCGACAGCGTCTCGGCCGCGGCGAACGAGGCCGCGCGCCGGGCCGACCTCGCCCGGCTCTGCGCCAAGCACGGCCTCACCGGCATCGCGCTCAAGAACCACGAGGGCATCGCCCGCGAGCAGCAGGCCTGAGAGAGCGCAGGGGTGACGGCGGCGCTCGCGTCCGACTATATGGGCGGGCATCGAATCGGGGGTGGCATGACCAATGAAACCAGCGCCGGGGTCGCCGTGGTCACCGGCGCGAGCCGCAAGGAAGGCCTCGGCTTCGAGGTCGCCCGCCAGCTCGCCCGGCGCGGCTTCGTGGTGTTCCTCACCGCGCGCGATGCCGGCGCCGCGGAGGTCAACGCGGCGATGCTGCGGGCCGAGGGCCACGACGTGCGCGCCCATGCCCTCGACGTCGCCAGCGAGGCCAGCGCTTCGGCGCTGGTGGCGACGCTGCACCATCATTTCGGGCGCCTCGACGTGCTGATCAACAATGCCGGCCTCGCCCCCGACCTGCAGGCTCCCACCCTCACCGCGGACTTCGACGAGGTGCGCCAGGCGCTGGAGGTCAACCTGTTCGGCCCCTGGCGGATGATCCGCATGCTGGAGCCGCTGCTGCGCAACAGTGCCCGGCCGCGCATCGTCAACGTCTCCAGCGAGGCGGCTTCGTTCAACGCCAGCGGCGGCATGGCCCGGCGCGGCGCCGTGATGGGGGGCTATGCCGTGTCGAAGGCCGCCCAGAACGCCATGACGATGAAGATGGCAGCCGCCCTGGCGGGAACGCCGATCCTGGTCAACGCGGTCTGCCCCGGCCGCATCGCCAGCCATGCCGGCGCCGCCGAGGCCGGTGCGCGGCCGGTGGCCGAGGGCGCCGCCGGCGTGGTCTGGGCCGCGACCCTGCCCGAAGGCGGCCCGTCGGGCGGCCTCTTCAGGGACGGGCAGGAATTGCCCTGGTGAGCTCTGCCGTCCCGGCCGGCGCAGCGATGCGGGGATGGCCGGTCACTCGTCGAGATCGGTGAGCCGGCGCCTCACGGCGGACAGGTCTTTCGACATGCCCAGCACACGCTCGCGCAGGGCGCCCGCCAGGCGCTGGGCGACCTGCGGATATTCCTCCAGGGTGCGCCGGAACATCGGCCGCGAGATGCGCAGCACCGTGGTCGGCTCGCGGGCGACGGCGGTGGCCGGACGCCGGGTCTCGGAGATCAGCGCCAGCTCGCCGATCAGCGCGCCCGGACCGACCAGCGCGGCGTCCTGGCCGCCCTCGTCGAGCATGGCGACCGTGCCCATCGCGACGACATAGCCGGAATCGGACGTGTCGTCCTTGCGGAACAGCACGTCGCCGGTGCGCAGCTGGCGCGTCTCGGCGGCGAAGGCCAGGAGACGCAGCGCCTCGCGCCCCATGCCGCCGAGCACCGGCACGCGCGCCAGCAGAGCGATGTCGTCGTCCAGGGCCATCAGCGCTCGCTCACCGGCACTAGGGCACCAGCTTGTAGCCGCCACCCTCGGTGACGAGGAGCGCGGCGTTGGACGGATCCTTCTCGATCTTCTGGCGCAAGCGGTAGATATGCGTCTCCAGCGTGTGGGTGGTCACGCCGGAATTGTAGCCCCACACTTCCTGCAGCAGCACCTCGCGCGGCACCGCCTTCTGGCCCGATCGGTAGAGATAGCGCAGGATCGAGGTCTCCTTCTCGGTCAGCCGGACCTTGGCACCCTTGTCGGTCAGCAGCAGCTTGGAGGCCGGCTTGAAGGTGAAGGGCCCGACGGTGAAAATGGCGTCCTCGCTGGTCTCGTGCTGGCGCAGATGCGCACGCACGCGCGCCAGCAGCACCGCGAAGCGGAAAGGCTTTGTGACATAGTCGTTGGCACCGGCCTCCAGGCCGAGAATGGTATCGGAATCGGAATCATGGCCGGTCAGCATGATGACCGGCGCCTTGAAGCCGTTCTTGCGCATCAGCCGGACTGCCTCGCGCCCGTCCATGTCTGGCATGCCGACATCCATGATGACGAGGTCGAGATGATCTGTCTTCGCGGCTTGCACCGCCCTGGTCGCCGACTCCGCCTGGACGATCTCGAATTCGTCGTAGAGCGCCAGTTGCTCGGCCAGGGCCGAGCGCAATTCGCCTTCATCGTCGACGATCAGGATCTTGCGGCTGCCGGACATCTTGAAACTCGTTCATGCTTTACGGCGTGTTGACATACATCATGCAGGGAGTCGCGGTGATTTGTGAAATGGCACACGCGGTCTTTCGACAGGGATATGCATGACATGAAGCGTCGCATAGCCAAAATCCGGGTGCATGCCAGGCCGACGGACCGCTGCCGCGGCATCCTGAGCCTGGGCGGCGTCGCCTATCCCTGCGTGCTGGGCCGCGGCGGCATCGTCGTCGCCAAGCGCGAGGGCGACGGCGGTACGCCGCGGGCCAGGCTGGCGCTGCGCGGCCAGATCCAGCGCCCCGACCGGGGTCCGCGCGTGCCGAGCCTCCTGCCCTTCCGCGCCACCCGTCGCGACGACGCCTGGTGCGACGACCCCGCCGACCGGCGCTACAACCAGCGGATCCGCCGCCCGCCCGGCTCGGCGCAGGAGTGCCTGTGGCGGGCCGACCGGCTCTACGACGTGGTGGTGCCGCTCGGCTGGAACGACGGCCCGGTGCGCAAGGGCCGCGGCAGCGCCATCTTCTGGCACCTCTGCCGCGAGGCGGGGACGCCGACCGCCGGCTGCGTCGCGGTCGACCCGGCGGTGTTCCGCAAGGTGCTGCCGCGCCTCTCCCGCCGGGCTGTCATGACGATCGGCTGAGCCGGCGCCTCAGGCCCGCCCGATCTCGCCGCTCATCGATGGCCGAAGATGGCGCTGCCGACGCGCACATGGGTGGCGCCGAGCTCGATCGCCGTCTCGAAATCGGCGGACATGCCCATCGACAGCATGGAGAGGCCGTTGCGCCTGGCGATCTCGGCCAGGAGCGCGAAATGCGGCCCCGGCGCCTGGTCGACCGGCGGGATGCACATCAGCCCGGCGACGGGAAGGCCGTGCTCGCCGCGGCAGGCGGCGAGGAAGGCGTCGGCATCCTGCGGGGCGACGCCGGCCTTCTGCGCCTCCTCGCCGGTGTTGACCTGGACCAGGAGGCGCGGGGCGCGGCCCTGCCGGGCGATCTCCCTGGCCAGCGCCGCCGCCAACGACGGGCGATCGACGGTGTGGATGGCGTCGAACAGCGCCACCGCCTCCCTGGCCTTGTTGGACTGCAGCGGGCCGATCAGGTGCAGCTCGACATCCGGCCAGCGCTCGCGCAGGGCCGGCCATTTGCGCTGCGCCTCCTGGACGCGGTTCTCGCCGAAGATGCGCTGGCCCGCGGCGAGCACGGGCTCGATGTCGGGCGCCTCGAAGGTCTTGGACACCGCGACCAGCGCCACGGATCCCGGGGCGCGGCCGGCATCGGTCTCGGCCCGGGCGATGACGGCGCGGATCTGGACAAGGCGGGCGGGGGCTTCTGACATGGCGGCGGCTCGCGACTCTGCCCGCGATTGATAGTCGCCGGCCGCGCTCCTGGCTACCGGCCCGTGGCGGCCGGTGCGGGGCAGCCCCAACCGGCGAGAATCGCGCGTCTCCTCGCGGCCCTACGGGCCCCAGCCTCTGGCGCCGGCGCGCCGCGGACGCTAAGAGCCTGTCATGAAACGGGCGTGCCCGCCCCGCAGTGCTTCGAGCCGGACGAGATGACCACCCAACGCTACAACGCGCGCGAGACCGAGCCCAGGTGGCAGAAGGCCTGGGCGGACAAGGCGATCTTCGAGACCCGCAACGACGACCCGCGCGCGCGCTACTACGTGCTGGAGATGTTCCCCTACCCCTCGGGGCGCATCCATATGGGCCATGTCCGCAACTACACCATGGGCGACGCCCTGGCCCGCTACAAGCGCGCCAAGGGATTCAACGTGCTGCACCCCATGGGCTGGGACGCCTTCGGCATGCCGGCCGAGAACGCGGCGATGCAGAACAAGTCGCATCCGGCGACCTGGACCTATGCCAACATCGCCACCATGAAGGCGCAGCTCAAGTCCATGGGCCTGTCGCTGGACTGGAGCCGCGAGATCGCGACCTGCGACCCGTCCTACTACAAGCACCAGCAGGCGATGTTCCTGGACTTCCTCGCCAACGGGCTGGTCGAGCGGAAGGTCTCCAAGGTCAACTGGGACCCGGAGGACCAGACCGTGCTCGCCAACGAGCAGGTGATCGACGGGCGCGGCTGGCGCTCGGGCGCGCTGGTGGAGCAGCGCGAGCTGACGCAATGGTTCCTGAAGATCACCGACTATTCGGAGGACCTGCTGTCGGCGCTCGACGGGCTCGACCGCTGGCCGGAGAAGGTCCGGCTGATGCAGAAGAACTGGATCGGCCGCTCCGAGGGCCTGCAGGTCCGCTTCGCCCTCGCGCCGCAGACCACGCCGCAGGGCGAGAACGAGCTCACGATCTACACCACGCGGCCCGACACGCTGTTCGGCGCCAAGTTCATGGCGATCGCCCCCGACCACCCCCTGGCCCAGGCCGCCGCAGCCAGGGATCCGGCGCTCGCCGCCTTCATCGAGGATTGCAAGCGCACCGGCACGGCGCTGGAGGCGATCGAGACCGCGGAGAAGAAGGGCTACGACACCGGCATCCGGGCGCTGCACCCGTTCGACCCGCATTGGGAACTGCCGGTCTATGTCGCCAACTTCATCCTGATGGACTACGGCACCGGCGCCATCTTCGGCTGCCCGGGCCACGACCAGCGCGACCTGGAATTCGCCGACAAATACGGCCTGGGCGTGGTGCCGGTGGTCTGTCCCGAGGGCGCCGATCCCGAAACCTACATGATCGACGAGATCGCCTATGACGGCGACGGGCGGATGATCAATTCGCGCTTCCTCGATGGGCTGACGGTGGCGCAGGCCAAGGAGGAGGTGGCGCGGCGGCTGGAGAGCGAAGTGCGCGGCAACATGCCGGTGGCCGAGCGCAAGGTCAATTTCCGCCTGCGCGACTGGGGCGTCTCGCGCCAGCGCTACTGGGGCTGCCCGATCCCGGTCATCCATTGCGAGACCTGCGGCGTCGTGCCGGTGCCCAAGAAGGACCTGCCGGTCAAGCTGCCGGAGGACGTCACCTTCGACAAGCCGGGCAACCCGCTCGACCGCCATCCGACCTGGCGGCACGTCGCCTGCCCGCAATGCGGACGGGAGGCCCGGCGCGAGACCGACACGATGGATACCTTCGTCGATTCGTCCTGGTACTTCGCCCGCTTCACCGATCCCTGGAACGAGACCGCGCCGACCACGCGCTCGGAAGTGGACCGCTGGCTGCCGGTCGACCAGTATATCGGCGGCATCGAGCATGCGATCCTGCACCTGCTCTACAGCCGCTTCTTCGTCCGGGCGATGCGCAAGACCGGCCATGCCGGGCTGGACGAGCCGTTCAAGGGGCTGTTCACCCAGGGCATGGTGGTGCACGAGACCTATCGCGACACGGAAGGGGCCTATGTGCTGCCCTCCGAGGTCAGGATCGGCGGCGAAGGCGAGGCGCGCCATGCCGTCAGCCTGAGCACGGGCGAGCCGATCCGGATCGGTCCGATCGAGAAGATGTCGAAGTCGAAGCGCAACGTCGTCGACCCCGACGACATCATCGCCGACTACGGCGCCGACACCGCCCGCTGGTTCATGCTGTCGGATTCCCCGCCCGACCGCGACGTGATCTGGACCGAGGAAGGCGTCCAGGGCGCCGGCCGCTTCGTGCAGCGCGTCTGGCGCCTGGTCAACGAGGTCGCGGCCAAGGCGCCGGCCTCGGCCCCGCCGGCCCGATATGGCGAGGAGGCGCTGGCGGTGCGCAAGGCGGCGCACCGGGCGCTGGCGGCGGTGGATGCCGACCTCGAGCGCCTGGCGTTCAACCGCTGCGTCGCCCATGTCTACACGCTGGCCAACGCGCTCGGCACGGCCGTGGCCGCCGAGGGCGCCCCGGCCGAGGGCATGCCGCAGGCGCTGCGCGAGGCGGCGACCATCCTGGTGCAGCTGATCGCGCCGATGATGCCCCACCTCGCCGAGGAGTGCTGGAGCGCGCTCGGCGCCGCCGGCCTGGTGGCGGAGGCCGCCTGGCCGGCCGCCGATCCCGCCCTGCTGGAGGACGACACCGTCACCCTGCCGGTGCAGGTCAACGGGCGCAAGCGCGCGGACTTGACGGTGCCCAAGGCCGCGGCGCAAAACGAGATCGAGGCGGCGGTGCTGGCGCTCGACGCCGTGCAGCGCGCCCTGGAAGGCAAGCCGGTCAAGAAGATCATCGTCGTGCCCGGAAGGATCGTGAATGTCGTCGTCTGACCGTTCCAGCCGTCCCGCGCTGCCCGTCCTCGCGCTCCTGTCAACGCTGGCGCTGGCGGGCTGCTTCCGGCCGATGTATGCGGAGCCCGCCTCGGGCGGCCCGGGCCTGACGGAGAAGATGGCCTCCGTCGAGGTGACGCCGATCGCGGTCGGCTCGCGCGATGCCAGGGTGGCCCAGCAGGTGCGCAACAACCTGCAATTCGCCCTTACCGGCGGCGGCGAGGCGGGGACGCCAGCCTATACGCTGAGCCTCGACGTCCGCTCGAACCAGTCCGACCTGATCGTCGATGCCGAGACCAACGAGCCGCAGGTCGACGCGGTGACCGTCTCCGGCGAGTTCACGCTCACCCCGGTGGGCTCGAAGACGCCGGTCCTGACCGGCAAGAACTATGCGCGCAAGGCCTATGACCGCAGCCTGCAGCGCTTCGCCGCCGTCCGCGCCGCGCGCGATGCGGAGAACGGCGCGGCCGAGGTGCTGGCCGACGCGATCAAGACGCGCGTGGCGATCTACCTGGCCACCCGGTGACGATCCGTCCGGAGCGAGCCGGCGGGCTTCTGCCCGGCAGGTCCTGACATGACGGCGATCCAGCCGCGCGCCGCCGACGCCTTCGTCCGCAAGCCCGACGCGCAGTATGCGGTCGTGCTCGTCTACGGCCCCGACACCGGCCTCGTCAGCGAGCGGGCCAAGGCCCTGGTCGCGGTCTCGGTCGACGACGCCGCCGACCCCTTCCAGATGGTCAAGCTCGACGGCGACGACATCGCGGCGGACCCGGCGCGCCTCGCCGACGAGGCCTTCACCGTGCCGCTGTTCGGCGGCCGGCGGGCGGTCTGGGTGCGGGCGGGCGGGCGCAACCTGGTGCCGGCGGTCGAGCCGTTGCTGGCGAACCCGCCGACGGACTGCCGGGTGGTGATCGAGGGCGGCGACTGGAAGAAGTCGGCCCCGCTGGTCGGGCTGATGGAGAGGGCCCGTGCCGGCGCGGTGCTCGCCTGCTATGGCGACGAGGCGGCGAATATCGGCCAGATCATCGCCGAGGAGACCGCCGCGGCCGGGCTCGCCATCGCGCCCGAGGCGCGGGAGGCGCTGCTCGGCCTGCTCGGCGGCGACCGGCTGGCCTCGCGCGCCGAGGTGCGCAAGCTCACGCTCTACGCCCACGGCGCCGGGCGCATCGAGCTCTCCGACGTCGAGGCGGTGGTGGGCGATGCCAGCCTGCTCGCCACCGACGAGATCATCGACGCCGCCTTTTCCGGCCGCACCGACGCGCTCGACGTGACGCTGGCCAAGGCCTGGAGCGAGGAGGTCAATCCCTCCGTCCTCGCCGGCGCGACGCTGCGCCACGCCATGCTGCTGCACCGCCTGCGCGGCGAGGTCGACAAGGGGCGTCCGGCGGCCAGCGTGGTCGAGGGCGCGCAGTTGCATTTCCGCCGCAAGGCCGGCATCGGCGCCCAGCTGGCGGCCCTGACCGCGGACCGGCTCGAGCGCATCGTCGCCGACCTCGCCTCGACCGTGCTGGAAGCGCGCCGCAACACCGCGCTCGGCGAGGCGCTGACCTCAAGGGCGCTGATGCGGATCGCGCTGACGACGAAGCCGCGGCGGCGCTGAGGCGCGCTCGCCCGGCGGCGCCGAGGCGCTCAGAGCGTGCGCTGCTCGTTGATGTAGAACAGCTTGTTGTTGGGCTGCGACTTGGTGTCGACGTCGTAGATCGACACGGTGGTGTCGTAGCCCTGCGCGTCGGTGATCGTCCACTGCTTCAGGGCATAGTCCTTCGCCGAGAACATCAGCGAGAGGCGCGCCGAGCCGCCGATGGACGACTTCTCCTCCAGCGTCACGGTCACCGAATCCTTGTCGCCGTAGAGGCCGATGAGCGAAGCGTCCTGGATCAGATTGATGCTGTCGGCCAGCAGGAAGCGCAGCGGCGTCTGGCTGATGAAGTAGAGGTCCTGGGTGTTGTCCTTGCGATTGCGCACCGCCACCGAACGACCGTCGGCGATCAATTCCAGCGGCGAGGGGGGCGCATATTGGAAACGCAGCTTGCCGGGCTTCGACACCCAGAACTGACCGGAGCTGCGGGTGCCGTCCGGCGCGAGCTGGGTGAAGGAGCCGCTCATCACGCGCACGGAATTGAGATAGGCGTTGACGCCGCGGATGGCCTGCGCCTGCGCCGGGGTGATGGCGCCGGGATCGAACGGCCCGAGCGCCACGATGGGCACCGCGCCGATCGCCGGCGGCGGCTTGATGGCCGGCGCGGCCCCGGCGACCTGCTCCTGCGCAGCCGCCGGCGGTCGACTGGGCGGCAACGGCGTCGCCGCGTCGGTCTGGGCCTGGGCGAAACCCGCGAAAGCGGACCCGGCGAGCGCGGTCAGTCCGGCGACGAAGGCAAGAGTCCTGACAGACGGCATCGAACACTCCGATCAACGGGAACCGGGATACGCAGCCTTGATGGCCGTTTCGCGGCCTCGAAGCCACATGCCGCGCCACAATCTACACCGGAAAAGCGCCGGACGCGCATCCTGCCGGAACAGCCGGCGCACCCGGCATCTCCAGCCTTAGATATGGATCGCGCGCCCCTCCACGGCAAGCGCCGCCTCCTTCACCGCCTCCGACATGGTGGGATGGGCGTGGCAGGTGCGGGCGAGGTCTTCGGAGGAGCCGCCGAACTCCATCAGCACCGCCGCCTCGGCGATCATCTCGCCGGCGCCGGCGCCGACGATGTGGACGCCGAGCACCCGGTCGGTCGCCGCATCGGCCAGCACCTTGACGAAGCCGTCGGTGGTGCGGTTGGCGCGCGCCCGGCCATTGGCCATGAACGGGAACTTGCCGACCTTGTAGGCGATGCCGGCCGCCTTCAGCTCCTCCTCGGTCTTGCCGACCGCCGCGACCTCCGGGAAGGTGTAGACCACGCCGGGAATGACGTCGTAGTTCACATGGCCGTGCTGGCCGGCCAGGATCTCGGCGCAGGCCATGCCCTCGTCCTCGGCCTTGTGGGCCAGCATCGGGCCGCGCACCACATCGCCGATGGCGTAGATGCCCGGCACATTGGTGCGGAACTGGTCGTCGATCACGACCCGCCCCCTGTCCAGGGCGACGCCCGCGGCCTCCAGCCCCAGGCCCTCGGTGTAGGGCCGGCGCCCGGTCGCCACCAGCACGATGTCGGCGGCGATGGTCTCGGCGGCGCCGCCGGCAACCGGCTCCAGCGTGACGCTCGCCCCGGCGCCCTCGACGGTGACGCCGGTGACCTTGCTGGCGAGCTTGAAGACGAAGCCCTGCTTCTGCAGCATGCGCTGGAACTGCTTGGCGACCTCGCCGTCCATGCCCGGCAGGATGCGGTCGAGATATTCGATCACGGTGACGCCGGCGCCGAGGCGGCGCCAGACCGAGCCGAGCTCGAGGCCGATGACGCCGGCGCCGATCACCACCAGCGTCTTGGGCACCGCCGCCAGCTCCAGCGCGCCGGTGGAGGAGACGACGACCTTCTCGTCGATGGTCACGCCGGGCAGCTGGGCCACGTCGGAGCCCGTGGCGATGACGATGGACTTGGCCTCGACCACCTGCTTCGACCCGTCCTCGGCCGTGACCTCGACCTTGCCGGGAGCCAGGATGGTGCCCGCGCCGGCATAGACCGCGATCTTGTTCTTCTTGAGCAGGAAGCCGACGCCGTTGACGTTGGCGTCGACGGTCTCCTGCTTGTGCTGCATCAGGCGCGGCAGGTTGAGAGCCGGCGCCGGCACCTCGATGCCGAAAGCCTTGAAGCCGTGGCCGGCCTCCTCGAACAGCTCGGAAGCATGCAGCAGCGCCTTGGAGGGGATGCAGCCGATATTGAGGCAGGTCCCGCCATGGGTCTTGCGCTTCTCCACCACGGCGACATTCAGGCCGAGCTGGGCGGCGCGGATGGCGCAGACATAGCCGCCGGGGCCGGTTCCGATGACGAGGAGATCGTGGGGCATCCGTGCGTTTCCAATCCTGCTAATCAAGTCGCTGATAGTCGCCTTCCAGCATGTCCGTCCAGTCGCCGCCCGCCGGCGCGAAGGCGACCGTGAGGCGGTATCGGCCCTCATCCGCGAAGACGTAGCGATGGCGGCCGGCGCCGCGGGCCGACCGGCGCGTGAATTCCAGCCCGTCCCCGTCCCGCACGCCGATGCCGGGACCGTCGGGCACGAAGCCCATGGTGTCGAACAGGAACATGGCGAAGCGCTCGCGCTCGCCGTCCCAGGCGAAGACGGCGCGGGACTCGAAGGCGGTGCGCCCGTCCCGCACCTGGCGATAGCTCTGGAAGACATGGGTGCCGCCGAGGGCGACCTCGGCGACGGCCTCGCTCTCGGCCGGCCCGGCCGGCGCCCAGCGCGTCGTCGCCATCATCTCGGCGCCCCGCCAGCGGCCGGCGAGGCGGTGCAGCAGGCGATGATGCTCCGTCAGCATGGCGATGCCCCCTGCGCGATGCCGCCCCCCAACCCGTGGGGGCCGGCGCGGGATCAGAGGTCGAGCACCAGGCGCGCCGGATCCTCCAGGCTCTCCTTGACCCGGACCAGGAAGGTCACCGCCTCCTTGCCGTCGATGATGCGGTGATCGTAGGAGAGCGCCAGGTACATCATCGGCCGCGCCACGATCTGGCCGCCGACCACCATCGGCCGCTCCTGGATCTTGTGCATGCCGAGGATGGCCGATTGCGGCGCGTTGAGGATCGGCGTCGACATCAGCGAGCCGTAGACGCCGCCATTGGAGATGGTGAAGGTGCCGCCCTGCATCTCCTCGATCTTGAGCTGGCCGTCGCGGGCGCGCTTGCCGAAATCGGCGATGGTCTTCTCGATGCCGGCGAGGCCGAGCCGGTCGGCGTCGCGGATGACCGGAACGACCAGGCCCTTGTCGGTGCCGACGGCGACGCCGACGTGGTAATAGTTCTTGTAGACGATGTCCTGGCCGTCGATCTCGCCATTGACCGCCGGCATCTCCTTCAGCGCCTGGGTGCAGGCGCGCACGAAGAAGGACATGAAGCCGAGCTTCACGCCGTGCTTCTTCTCGAACAGCTCCTTGTACTGGTTGCGCAGCGCCATGACCGCGGTCATGTCGACCTCGTTGAAGGTCGTCAGCATGGCGGCGTTGGCCTGCGCCTCCTTCAGGCGGCGGGCGATGGTCTGGCGCAGCTTGGTCATGCGCACGCGCTCTTCGCGCGCGGCGTCGTCGGCCGGCGGCGCGATGCGCGGCGCGGGCGGGGCGACCGGCGTCGGAGCGGCGGGCGCAGGGGCCGGAGCGGGCGCGGCGGCAGGGGCCGCTGCGGCGGCGAGCACGTCGCCCTTCAGCACCTGGCCGCGGCGGCCGCTGCCCTCGATCGCGGCGGGATCGAGGCCCTTGTCGGCGGCGATCTTGGCGGCGGCGGGCGAGGGCGGCATCGGCGTGGCGGGAGCGGCCGGCGCAGGCTCCGGCTTGGCCGCGGGAGCGGCGGCCGGCTTCGGAGCCTCGGCGGCAGCACCCGTTCCGGCGGCGATGGTGCCGAGCACGGCGCCCGGGGTCACGGTCTCGCCGGCCTTGGCGATGAGCTCGCCGAGCACGCCGGCGGCCGGGGCGTTGACCTCGAGCGTCACCTTGTCGGTTTCCAGCTCGAGCAGCGGCTCGTCGGCGCGCACGGCATCGCCCGGCTTCTTGAACCACTTGCCGACGGTGGCTTCCGTGACCGACTCGCCCAGGGTTGGGACCTTGATTTCCGTCGCCATCGCATCACACCCGGAACGGGCGTCCTCTCACGTTTCTTGAAGGTTCGGCCGGCCCACAATGGCGCTCAGCATGGGATAGATGTCGTAGGAGAAGCCGGCATCCGCCCGGATCACCGGATCGGTGCCGGTCAGGACGCGCATCTGCGCCTCGCTGTCGGCCCGGAACACGCCGAGGCCCCAGGGGCCGGCGGGGTCGGCGACCGGGCCGGCGATCAGCAGTGTGCCCTTCGCCGCGCAGTCCCGCAAATGCCCGGCATGGCGGGCCATCAGCGCCGCCTCCGCCTCCGTCATGTCGGAGGCGAAGCTCGGTCGCGGCGGGTTCAGCCTGCAGAGGAAATAGGGCATCGCGCTGCCGCCGACGGTCAGACCGTCAGCGCCTCGTCCAGGAAGGCCTGCAGCTGGGCCAGGTGCTTCGACATCAGGCCGGTGGCGGTGGCGGCCGAGGCCGGACGGCCGGCATAGGCGGCGCGCTTCACCTTGTTGCCGGTCTGGGCCAGCACCCATTCCAGATAGGGCTCGACGAAGAACCAGGCGCCCATGTTCTTGGGCTCCTCCTGGCACCAGACCACGTCGGCCTTGCGGAAGCGCGACAGCTCGGCCACCAGCGCCTTGAGCGGGAAGGGATAGAGCTGCTCGACGCGCAGGAGGTAGATGTCGTCGATGCCGCGCTTCTCGCGCTCCTCCAGGAGGTCGTAATAGACCTTGCCGGTGCACAGCACCACGCGGCGGATCTTCTCGTCCGCCACCAGCCTGGTCGGCGCCCGGCCCATCTGGGCATCGTCCCACAGCACGCGATGGAAGGTGGTGTCGGCCCCCATCTCGTCGAGCCTGGAGATGCAGCGCTTGTGGCGCAGCAGCGACTTCGGCGTCATCAGCACCAGCGGCTTGCGGATGTCGCGCTTGAGCTGGCGGCGCAGGATGTGGAAGTAGTTCGACGGCGTCGTGCAGTTCGCCACCTGCATGTTGTCTTCCGCGCACATCTGCAGGAAGCGCTCCAGGCGGGCGGAGGAGTGCTCCGGCCCCTGGCCCTCATAGCCGTGCGGCAGCAGGCAGACCAGGCCGGACAGGCGCAGCCACTTGCGCTCGCCCGAGGAGATGAACTGGTCGAACACCACCTGGGCACCGTTGGCGAAGTCGCCGAACTGGGCCTCCCACAGCACCAGCGCCTTGGGCTCGGCCAGGGAATAGCCGTATTCGAAGCCGAGCACCGCCTCTTCGGAGAGCATCGAGTTGATGATCTCGTAGGCGCCCTGCCCCGGACGGATGTTCTTGAGCGGGGTGTAGCGGCGCTCGGTCTCCTGGTCGATCAGCACGGCATGGCGCTGCGAGAAAGTGCCGCGCTCGACGTCCTGGCCGGACAGGCGCACGCGGTGCCCCTCCTCGACCAGCGAGCCGAAGGCCAGCGATTCCGCCGTTGCCCAGTCGATGCCCTCGCCCGTCTCGATCGCCTTGCGGCGGGTGTCGAGGAAGCGCTGGATGGTCTTGTGGACGTTGAAGTCGGCCGGCACGGTGGTGAGCGCCGTGCCGATCTCACGCAGCTTGGCGACGTCGATGCCGGTGGCGCCGCGGCGCGGGTCGTCGGCGCTGTCGGCGGCGACCGCCTTGAGGCCGGCCCATTGGCCGTCGAGCCAGTCGGCCTTGTTGGGCTTGTAGCCCTGGCCCGCCTCATGCTCGGCCTCCAGGCGCGCGCGCCAGTCGGCCTTCATCTTCTCGACCTCGCCCTGGGTGACGACGCCGCCCTCGATCAGGCGCTTGGAATAGATCTCGACCACGCCGGGATGGGCGCGGATGTTGCGATACATCAGCGGCTGGGTGAAGGCCGGCTCGTCACCTTCGTTATGGCCGAAGCGGCGATAGCAGAAGATGTCGATGACCACCGGCTTGTGGAAGGTCTGGCGGAACTCGGTCGCGACCTTGGCGGCGAACACCACCGCTTCGGGATCGTCGCCGTTCACGTGGAAGATCGGCGCCTCGATCATCTTCGCCACGTCGGAGGGATAGGGCGAAGAGCGGGAATAGCGCGGATAGGTGGTGAAGCCGATCTGGTTGTTGATGATGACATGCATCGAGCCGCCGGTGCGGTGGCCCTTGAGGCCGGACAGGCCGAGGCTTTCGGCCACCACGCCCTGGCCGGCAAAGGCGGCGTCGCCGTGCAGCAGCAGCGGCATGACCGAGGTGCGGTCCCTGATGTCCTTGTGCTGGTCCTGCTTGGCGCGGACCTTGCCCAGCACCACGGGGTCGACGATCTCCAGGTGCGAGGGGTTGGCGGTGAGCGACAGGTGCACCTTGTTGCCGTCGAACTCGCGGTCCGAGGAGGCGCCGAGGTGGTACTTGACGTCGCCCGAGCCCTCGACGTCGTCGGGGGCGTAGGAACCGCCCTTGAACTCGTGGAACAGGGCGCGGTGCGGCTTGCCCATCACCTGCGTCAGCACGTTGAGGCGGCCGCGATGGGCCATGCCCAGCACGATCTCCTTCACGCCGAGATTGCCGCCGCGCTTGATGATCTGCTCGAGCGCGGGGATGAGCGACTCGCCGCCGTCGAGGCCGAAGCGCTTGGTGCCGGTGTACTTGACGTCGAGGAACTTCTCGAAGCCCTCGGCCTCGATCAGCTTGGACAGGATCGCCCGCTTGCCCTCGCGGGTGAAGGTGATCTCCTTGTCGGCGCCCTCGATGCGCTGCTGGATCCAGCTCTTCTGCTCGGGATCGGAGATGTGCATGAACTCGATGCCGAGCGTCGAGCAATAGGTGCGCTCGAGGATCGCCACGATCTCGCGGATGGTGGCGAATTCCAGCCCGAGCACATGGTCGATGAAGATCTTGCGGTCCCAGTCCGCGTCGGAGAAGCCGTAGGTGGAAGGGTGGAGCTCCTCGTGGTCGCGGGCCTGCTCCAGGCCGAGCGGGTCGAGATTGGCATGGAGATGGCCGCGCATGCGGTAGGCGCGGATCAGCATGATGGCGCGCACGCTATCGCGGGCGGCGTTCTGCAGGTCGGCCGCGGTGACGCCGGCCGGTGCCTGCTTCTCCGCCCGGGCACGGATCTTCTCGCCGACCGCCTTCTCCAGTACGCCCCAATTGCCGTCGAGGGCCGAGACGATCTCGCCATTGGCGGCGATCGGCCAGTTGGGCTTGGCCCAGCTCGCACCGCGGGCGTTCTTTTCCACGTCCGCCTTGTCGTCGGCGAGCCCGGAGAAGAACCGGGCCCATTCTCCGTTCACGGACGAGGGATTGTCCTCGTAGCGCGCGTAGAGGTCCTCGAGATAGGCGGCATCGCCGCCATAGGCGAAGCCCGGTTCGTTGAGGTCGTCTTGACGATCCATGGTCCCGATCCTTGGGTGATCTGGCGGAGTTCCGTCAGGCCTTGAGCAGTTCGACGAGGGTCTTCCCCAGCCGGGCGGGCGAGGGGGAGACGCGGATGCCCGCCGCCTCCATGGCGGCGACCTTGGAGGCGGCATCGCCCTTGCCGCCGGAGATGATGGCGCCGGCATGGCCCATGCGCCGCCCGGGGGGGGCGGTGCGGCCGGCGATGAAGCCGACCGTCGGCTTGGCGCGGCCACGCTTGGCCTCGTCGCGGAGGAACTGGGCCGCGTCCTCCTCGGCCGAGCCGCCGATCTCGCCGATCATCACGATGGAATGGGTGTCGGGGTCGGCGAGGAAGAGCTCGAGCACGTCGATGAACTCGGTGCCCTTGACCGGGTCGCCGCCGATGCCGACCGCGGTGGTCTGGCCCAGGCCCTCGTTGGTGGTCTGGAACACCGCCTCGTAGGTCAGCGTGCCGGAGCGCGAGACGATGCCGACGGAGCCGCGGCGGAAGATGTTGCCCGGCATGATGCCGATCTTGCAGTCCTCGGCCGTCATCACGCCCGGGCAGTTCGGTCCGATCAGCCGCGACTTCGAGCCGGAGAGCGCCCGCTTGACCTTGACCATGTCGGCCACCGGGATGCCCTCGGTGATGCAGACGATCAGCGGCACCTCGGCGTCGATCGCCTCGCAGATGGCGTCGGCCGCGCCCGGCGGCGGCACGTAGATCACCGAGGCATCGGCGCCGGTGGCGCCGCGGGCCTCGGCCACGGTGTCGAACACCGGCAGGCCGAGGTGCACCGAGCCGCCCTTGCCGGGCGAGGTGCCGCCGACCATGCGCGTGCCGTACTTGATGGCCTGCTCGGAATGGAAGGTGCCGTTCTTGCCGGTGAAGCCCTGGCAGATGACGCGGGTGGTCTTGTCGATGAGAATGGACATCCTTAACCCCGCACCGCCTTGACGATCTTCTGGGCCGCATCGTCGAGATCGTCGGCCGAGATCACGTTCAGCCCCGATTCCCGGATGATTGTCTTGCCGAGCTCGACATTGGTCCCTTCGAGCCGCACCACCAGCGGCACGGTGAGGCCGACATCGGTGACCGCCGCGATCACGCCCTCGGCGATGACGTCGCAGCGCATGATGCCGCCGAAGATGTTGACCAGGATGCCCTTCACGTTGGGGTCGGCGGTGATGATCTTGAAGGCCGCCGTCACCTTCTCCTTGGTGGCGCCGCCGCCGACGTCGAGGAAGTTGGCCGGCTCCTCGCCGTAGAGCTTGATGATGTCCATGGTGGCCATGGCCAGGCCCGCGCCGTTGACCATGCAGCCGATGGTGCCGTCGAGCGCGACATAGGACAGATCGTAGCGCGAGGCCTCGATCTCCTTGGGGTCCTCCTCGGTCTCGTCGCGCAGAGCGACGATGTCGGGGTGGCGGTAGAGCGCGTTGGAATCGAAGCCGATCTTGGCGTCGAGGCACTTGAGCTCGCCGCCGGTGGAGACGATCAGCGGATTGACCTCCAGCATCGCCATGTCCTTGGCGACGAAGGCGGTGTAGAGCTTGGCGGTCAGCGACACGGCCTGCTTGGCGAGATCGCCGGTGAGGCCGAACGCCTTGGCGACGGCGAGGCCGTGATGGGGCATGATGCCGGTGGCCGGGTCGACCGAGAAGGTGATGATCTTCTCCGGCGTGTCGTGGGCCACCTTCTCGATGTCCATGCCGCCTTCGGTGGAGACGACGAAGGCGACGCGGCTGGTGGAGCGGTCGACCAGAAGGGAGAGGTAGAGCTCCTTGTCGATGTCGGAGCCGTCCTCGATGTAGAGGCGGCCCACCTGCTTGCCGGCCGGGCCGGTCTGCACGGTCACCAGCGTGTTGCCGAGCATCTCCTGCGCATGGGCCCGGACCTCGTCGAGGGACCTCGCCAGGCGCACGCCGCCCTTGGCGCCCTCGGGCAGTTCCTTGAACTTGCCCTTGCCGCGCCCGCCGGCGTGGATCTGCGACTTGACGACATAGAGCGGCCCGCCGAGCGTCTCGGCCGCCTTGACCGCCTCCTCGACGGTGAAGGCCGGGATGCCGCGTGAGACCGGCGCCCCGAAGTCCCTCAGCACCGCCTTGGCCTGGTATTCATGGATGTTCATGGAGGGGTCCCGCGTTGCCCGTGTTCCCGCTGTGACGCACGGTCCGGGCCGACGGCCCGGGCCGCTGGTTCATTCCCTGGCGCGCGTCAGGCCAGGCTCGGCGCGATCGCCTTGCAGGCGTCGACCAGGCCCTTGACCGCGTTGACCGACTTCTCGAAGCCGGCGCGCTCCTCCTTGTCGAGGGCGATCTCGACGATGCGCTCGACGCCCTTGGCGCCGATGACGACGGGGACGCCGACATAGAGGTCGTTGACGCCGTACTCGCCGTCGAGATGGGCGGCGCAGGGCACGACGCGCTTCTTGTCCTTCAGATAGCTCTCGGCCATGGCAATGGCCGAGGCGGCCGGCGCGTAGAAGGCCGAGCCGGTCTTGAGCAGGTTGACGATCTCGGCGCCGCCGTCGCGGGTGCGCTGCACGATCTCGGCCAGGCGCGCCTCGGTGGTCCAGCCCATCTTGATGAGGTCGGGCAGCGGAATGCCGGCCACGGTGGAATAGCGCACGGAGGGCACCATGGTGTCGCCGTGGCCGCCGAGCACGAAGGCGGTGACGTCCTCCACCGAAACGTTGAACTCGGCGGCGAGGAAATGGCGGAAACGCGAGGAATCGAGCACGCCGGCCATGCCGACCACCTTGTTCCGGGGCAGGCCGCAGGACTTCTGCAGGGCCCAGACCATGGCGTCCAGGGGGTTGGTGATGCAGATGACGAAGGCATCGGGCGCATATTTGGCGATGCCGGCGCCGACCTGCTCCATCACCTTCAGATTGATGGTCAGGAGGTCGTCGCGGCTCATGCCGGGCTTGCGCGGCACGCCGGCAGTGACGATCACCACATCCGCACCCTCGATCGCCGCATAGTTCTGAGCGCCGGACAGGTTGGCGTCGAAGCCCTCGACCGGGGAGGCCTCGGCGATGTCGAGCGCCTTGCCCTGGGGCACGCCTTCCATCACGTCGAACAGAACGATGTCGCCCAGCTCCTTGAGCCCGGCGAGGAGGGCGAGGGTGCCGCCGATCTGGCCGGCCCCGATGAGTGCGATCTTGCTGCGCGCCATGAATGGGTTTCCTAAGGGGGGACTAAGAGCTGGGAACCGATCGATCGTTCGGATAGACCCTTTGCCGCGGCGGTTCAAGGTTCGCGCTGTTGTGGCCGGTTTGCGGCCGGGCGGCGGTATCTGCCTGCGGCGATCATTTCGGGAAAATCACGACATTTCAGATGGTTGCCGCGCCGACCCATGGCAAGGAGCTGCCGGGATTCCGGCTCGGACAGCATGTTACAGTCTTCATTTTTTGTAATGTGTAGCGAGTTTTTCCGGACGCCGGCGTTCACATTTGATTGCATTCCGCGCGATGCACTGGGCTGGGGCACCGCGGTCGGGAGCTCCGGCGCCCGGCTCACCCGAGATAGTCGTGCACGACCTCGCCGAGGCCGAGCGTCAGGTCGGCGAGGATGTGCACGCCGGAGACGACGCGCTTGACCGGCAGCTGCGCCACCGGCGCCAGGGCATGGTGGAACAGCTCCAGCCCGGCCGGCCCCTCCCAGGCGCCCTTCACCGTCACGTCCTCGAGGAAATAGCGCACCAGCTCGCAGATGCGCGGTGTGCAGTCGACATGGGGGACGATCTTGAGCAGGAAGGAGGGCGTCTCCAGCGAGGCCTTGATCCGGGCCGTGTCGAGCGCCCGGTGCTTGTAGCCCATGGAGCCGGTGGCGACGCGCACCGTGCCGTAGTCGAGGGTGCCGAGCAGCACGTCCTTCTGGGCGTTCAGCGAAGGCTGGGCCAGCTTCTTGGGGAAGCCCCAGATCTCGCGGCCGCCGGCGATCGGGGCATCGTCGTCGAGATACATGGAATGGACGTAGCCGCCGGCGACGCCCTCGAAGGTCACCGGGATCACTTGCCCGGACTCGGTGTAGTTGCCGAAGCCGGTGGAGTCCGGCATGCGGATGAACTCGTACTTCACCTGCGGCGCGGCGATCTCGAGCGGCTCGGGCACGACAGCGCGCAGGGCCTCCATCTCGGTCTCGTAGGTGATGATGAGATATTCCCGGTCGACGAAGCGGTAGGGCCCCGGCGGATAGCTGGGGCTGGTCAACGGCATGGCGAAGGCGTTGCGACGGACTTCCTCGGGGGTCATGGCGGGGCTCCGGTGCAGGTTGCGCTGCAACATCGGGCGCAATCGCGGCCGCGATGTGGCCGTGCTGCGTCCTTGCCGCCGGGGTCACGGCGCTTTAGAAGCGCGCTGAGGCCATCGGGGATGGCTGACGCCATCGGAGATTCCAGCCATGCGCCCTTCCCGCCGAGCGCCGGACGAATTGCGGCCCGTCTCGATCGAGCGGGCCGTCGCGCGCTATGCCGAGGGTTCCTGCCTGATCAAGTTCGGCGAGACGCACGTGCTGGTCACCGCCTCGCTGGAGGACAAGCCGCCGCCGTGGCTGCGCGGCACCGGCAAGGGCTGGGTCACGGCTGAATATGCCATGCTGCCGCGCGCCACCCACGAGCGCACGCGGCGCGAATCCAGCTCCGGCAAGCCCTCGGGCCGCACCCAGGAGATCCAGCGCCTGGTCGGCCGCTCGCTGCGCGCCGTGGTCGACCTGGTGCGGCTCGGCGAGAAGCAGATCATGATCGACTGCGACGTGCTGCAGGCGGACGGGGGCACCCGCACCGCCTCGATCACCGGCGCCTGGGTGGCACTGCACGACTGCTTCCAGTGGATGGTCGGCCGCAACATGCTGAACGTCAGCCCGCTGAAGGACCATGTCGCCGCCATTTCCTGCGGCATCTCCCGCGGGCAGGCGGTGCTCGACCTCGACTATGCCGAGGATTCGGAGGCGCAGACCGACGCGAACTTCGTGATAACCGGCTCGGGCGGCCTGGTCGAGGTGCAGGGCACGGCCGAGGGAGCGCCCTTCTCCGAGGACCAGCTCATCGACATGCTCGCCCTCGCCAAGGGCGGCGTCGCCAAGCTGGTGGCGCTGCAGAAGCAGGCGGTGGCCGGATGAGCCGCAAGCTGACCGGCAGAATCGTGCTGGCGACCCACAATGCCGGCAAGCTCGCCGAGTTCCGGGCGCTGATGGCGCCGCACGGCGTCGACGTCACCTCCGCCGGCGAGCTCGGCCTGCCGGTGCCCGAGGAGACCGGCACCACCTTCTCGGAGAACGCCCGCATCAAGGCGCTCGCCGCGGTGGCGGCCACGGGGCTGCCGGCCATCGCCGACGACTCGGGCCTGTGCGTCGCCGCCCTCGGTGGCGCCCCCGGCGTCTACACCGCCGACTGGGCCGGCGAGCCGCGCGACTGGACCCGCGCCATGGGCCGGGTCGAGGCCGAGCTCGCCAACGCCAAGGCAACGACGCCCGAGCAGCGGGGAGCCACCTTCGTGTCGCTGATCGCCGTGGTCTGGCCCGACGGCCACACGGAAGAGTTCGAAGGCCGGGCCGAGGGCACGCTGGTCTGGCCGCCGCGCGGCTCCTTCGGCCACGGCTACGATCCGATGTTCCAGCCCGACGGCAGCGACCGGACCTTCGCCGAGATGGGCGAGGCGGAGAAGAACACGCGCTCGCACCGGGCGAAATCGTTCGAGAAGCTGGCGGCGGCGTGTTTGGGGTGAAGGAGACGGCGGCTCGGGCCTGCCGAGATCGATGAGCATCAAGACCGATGGGCGGCGAACTTGGCGATGACGCGCCACACCTGTGGCCGTCGCGCAGTGACGCGGCATTGCAGGAAGAGGTCGGACGGAACGGCCTTTGACGAAACCGCGCAAAAAGCGTATTTTCCGCTAAAGACGTGAAACGGCTTTTGAAGGGAGTCCATGCGCGAGGTACCCACCAGCGAATTCACCCGGAATTTCGGACAATACCGGGAAATCGTTCAGCGCGAGCCGATTGCCGTCACAAGCCACGGACGCCCGACGGCCTATCTCGTTTCGGCAGTCGAGTTTGAAGAACTGCAACATTACAAGAAATTGGTGCGGCGGTCCTTTGCCACGACCGAGCTGACGCATGAAGAGACCGAGGCGATTGCGGCCAGCCGCATGTCGCCGGAGCACGATCACCTCAACAGCCTGCTCGACGACAAATAGGGATGGCGATCCCGACGCCGCAGCCCGGCTTGGTAATTTCCTATTCGTATCTCTGGCATCACGAGCATCGCGCTGGTCGAGATGAAGGCCGCAAGGATCGGCCGTGCGTCATCGCGCTCGCGGTCGAGCGCGACGACCACGGCCCGATCGTCACAGTGGTGCCGATCACCCATGCGCCACCGGCCGACACTTCGCTTGCCATCGAGCTTCCACCCGGCGTCAAGCGTCACCTCGGCCTGGATGGCGCGCGATCATGGGTCGTGTTGCACGAGGGAAATCGCTTCGCCTGACCCGGCTACGACCTGCGGCCGATCCCTGGCAGGCAAGACCACCATGTCTACGGGTTCCTGCCGCCGCGCCTGTTCGCGATCCTCGTCGAACGTTTCCGTGCAATCTGGGCTGCCGGCCAGGTTCGCCCCATCGGGCGGGACTGATCTGCGCGCAAGAAGCAAGCGGGAGGGCGCAACGCCTCGCGCCTACTCCGCCGCCAGGGCCAGCGGCTCGGGCTCCAGCCAGAGGTCGAGGAAGGCATCCAGCCACCTCGCCACGGCGTGGTCGTGCTGGAAGCGGCCGGCGATCTGGGTGGCGCGGTCCTGGGCGCCGGGCACGGCGAGCTTGGCCTCCTCGCACATGGTCCACCGGCACAGCATCAGATGCGTCACCTCGGGGTGGAACTGCAGGCCGTAGGCATTGCGGCCGCAGCGCACCGCCTGGTTGGCGAAAGTGTCGCCGGCGGCCATCAACTCCATGCCGCGAACATGCTCGAAGCCTTCGTTGTGCCAATGATAGACATGGCTCGGCCAAGCCATCAGCGCCGCGCCGGCCTGGGTCGGCCGCAGCGGCCAATAGCCGATCTCGACATGGCCGTCCGGGTGGCGCGACACACGGCCGCCGAGGTGGCGCGCCATCATCTGCGCGCCGAGGCAGATGCCGAGAAAGGGCTTTTCCTCGCGCAGCGGCACGCCGATCCAGTCGATCTCGCGGCGGATCCAGGCCTCGTCGTCGTTGCAGCTCATCGGACCGCCGAAGACGACGGCGCCGGCATGCCCGGCCATGGTCTCCGGCAGGGGATCGCCGAAGCGCGGCCGGCGGATGTCGAGCTCGTAGCCGCGCTCCCGGAGCAGCCGTCCGACCCGCCCGGGGGTGGAGTGCTCCTGGTGCAGCACGACGAGGATCTTGGGCGCGGACACGGCGGGCTCGGGAAACACTTTCCTAACCATAGTGTTACGAGAGTCTTGGCGAAAAGTTAACATCTCGGGCTGTGCGCTGCGGCAAGGCGGCGCCGTCATTCCTGCAAAGACCATGCAAGCGGCGTGCCTCGTGTCGAAACGGACACAGGCGACGCATGGATGCAGCATCCGGCGCGCCCGCGCCGTGCGCCGGCGCACAAAGCCGCCGGGTCCGCGTGAACTTTTCGGCGCGATCGGCGTTTGCAGCGCATGATGAAGCCGATCCTCATTGTCGAGGACGATCCGATGATCGCCATGGACCTCGAGACTATCGCCAGCGACGCGGGCGTGGTGCCGGTGTGCTGCGGCAGCCTGCGCGAGGCCGTGCGGGCGGCGGACCGGGCGGACTATGCGCTGGCGCTGCTCGACATCAACCTGCCCGACGGGACCACCTTCGCCCTGGCGCGCCAGCTCGCCGCGCGGGGCGTGCCGGTCATGTTCATCTCCGCCATCCGCAAGGCCGAGATTCCGGCCGAGCTGGCGGCAGCCCGCCTCCTGCCCAAGCCCTTCCGGGCGGCGGAGGTGAAGGCGGTCATCTCCGCGGCGACCTGAGCCGCGTCCGCGGCGACCTGAGGCTGCCCGGGCCGGTTCCGGGCGCAAGCTTGCCTTCCCCGGCCCTTTCCCTTAAACGGCGCTGCGATGCGGCCGGGCTTCCCGGCCGCCTTTTCTTGCGTGGCCAGCCACGCCCCATCGGAGCCGCGTCGCCGCATGTCCGGCAGTTCCCGCCCCCGTCTCGTGATGAAATTCGGCGGCACCTCGGTCGCCACCGTCGAGCGCATCCGGATCGTGGCGAAACATGTCAAACGCGAGATCGAGGCCGGCTACGACGTCGCCGTGGTGGTTTCGGCCATGTCCGGCAAGACCAACGAGCTCGTCGCCTGGTGCAACGAGGCCGCGGGCCTCTACGACCAGCGCGAATACGACACCGTCGTCGCCTCGGGCGAGCAGGTGACGTCCGGCCTGCTGGCCATGGTGCTGAGCGGCATCGGCATCAAGGCGCGCTCCTGGCAGGGCTGGCAGGTGCCGATCGAGACCAACGAGGCGCACGGGTCGGCGCGCATCAGCGGCATTCCGTCCACGAATCTCGACGAGGGCTTTTCCCGCGGCGAGGTGGCCGTCATCGCCGGCTTCCAGGGCGTGGAGCCGAAGAGCGGCCGGATCGCCACGCTCGGCCGCGGCGGCTCGGACACGTCGGCGGTGGCCGTCGCCGCCGCCATCGGCGCCGAGCGCTGCGACATCTACACCGACGTCGACGGCGTCTACACTACCGACCCGCGCATCGTGCCCAAGGCGCGGCGGATGGACCGCATCGCCTTCGAGGAAATGCTGGAGATGGCCTCGCTCGGGGCCAAGGTGCTGCAGGTGCGCTCGGTCGAGCTCGCGATGGTGCACAAGGTCAAGACCTATGTACGGTCGTCCTTCGACGATCCCGCCAATCCCAATCCCGGAACCCTCATCTGCGACGAGGAAGACATCGTGGAACAGCAGGTCGTCACCGGCATCGCCTACTCCAAGGACGAAGCGCAGATCACCCTGCGCCACGTGCCGGACAAGCCGGGCGTCGCCGCCGCCGTCTTCGTGCCGCTGGCGGAGGCCAATATCAACGTCGACATGATCGTCCAGAACATCTCCGAGGACGGCAAGTCGACCGACATGACCTTCACGGTGCCGCAGGCCGAGTTCCAGCGCGCCAGGGACGTGATCGACAAGGCCCGCGCCGTGGTCGGCTGCGACATCGTCGAGGCGGCCACCGACGTGGCCAAGGTCTCGGTGATCGGCATCGGCATGAGGAGCCATGCCGGCGTCGCCGCCAGCTGCTTCCAGGCCCTGGCCTCGCGCTCGATCAACATCCGGGCGATCACCACCTCGGAGATCAAGATCTCGGTGCTGATCGACGCGGCCTACACGGAGCTTGCCGTGAGGACGCTGCATTCGTTATACGGCCTCGACAAGGCCTGATTTGCCGGCCACATCACGGCGACCGGATGCTCGGCGCGGCCCGGACCGCGATTCGGGGTGCATAAGCCCGTCGAGCATTTGGAACCCGGCAGGAATCCCGGATACCTTGGCGGCAGGGCCTGGGATTCCCGACGAATTCGGCTTCACTTTGCAAGCCTGACAGGAGGGCCACGCATGCCTGGCGCGCTCGGCGGACCGCGCCTGCTCTTGAAACGGCTCCGCGAGGTGATGGCGGAGCCCGTCTCCGCGCAGGAACGCCTCGACAAGACCGTCGTGCTGATCGCCGCCAACATGGTGGCCGAGGTGTGCTCGACCTATGTGCTGCGCTCCGACGACACGCTCGAGCTCTATGCCACCGAAGGCCTGAACCCCAACGCCGTCCACCTCACCACCATGCGCAAGGGCGAGGGCCTGGTCGGCCTGGTGGCCAAGGAGGCCGAGGCGGTGGCCACCGCCGATGCCCAGACCCACCCGGCCTTCTCCTACAAGCCGGAGACGGGCGAGGAACTCTACCACGCCTTCCTCGGCGTGCCGATCCTGCGCGCCGGCGAGACGCTGGGCGTGCTGGTGGTGCAGAACCGCGCCCATCGCGTCTACAGCGAGGAAGAGATCGAGGCGCTGCTGACCGTCTCGATGGTGCTGGCGGAGATGATCGCCTCGGGCGAGCTGCAGGCGCTCGCCCGCCCCGGCGCCGACATCGCCGGCCGGCGGCCCCTGCATCTCACCGGCGCCAGCCTGGCGGAAGGCGTCGGCCTCGGCCACGTCGTGCTGCACGAGCCGCGCGTCGTGGTGAAGACGCTGATCGCCGAGGATCCGGCGCGCGAGACCCAGCGCCTCGAGGACGCCATCGAGGGCCTGCGCGACTCCATCGACAGCATGCTCGACCGCGGCGACGTCGCCCGGGCGGCGGAGACGCGCGAGATCCTCGAAGCCTACCGGATGTTCGCCCACGACCGCGGCTGGCTCGCCAAGATGCGCGAGGTGATCGCCACCGGCGTCACCGCCGAGGCCGCGGTGCAGCGCGTGCAGTCCGACACCCGCGCCAGGATGCAGCGCGTCGCCGACCCGATCCTGCGCGAGCGCCTCTACGATCTCGACGACCTCGCCAACCGCCTGCTGCGCCAGCTCACCGGCGACGGCCATCACGTGCCCGCCGACCGCCTGCCGAAGGATGCCATCCTGGTGGCGCGCTCGATGGGCCCCGCCGCCCTGCTCGACTACAACCGCGACAGCCTGCGCGGCCTGATCCTCGAGGAGGGCGGCCCGACCAGCCACGTCGCCATCGTCGCCCGGGCGCTCGGCATCGCCGCGGTGGGCGAGGTCAGCGAGATCACCAATCTGGTGGAGGAGGGCGACGCCATCATCGTCGACGGCTCGGCCGGGGCGGTGCAGGTGCGCCCGGCGCCGGACGTCGAGGCCGCCTATGCGGAGAAGGTGCGCTTCCGCGCCCGCCGCCAGGAGCAGTACCAGGCGCTGCGCAGCCTGCCGAGCCGCACCAAGGACGGGCGCGACATCGGCCTCTACCTCAATGCCGGCCTGCTGGTCGACCTGCCGCACGTGCGCGAGAGCGGCGCCCACGGCATCGGCCTGTTCCGCACCGAGCTGCAGTTCATGATCGCTTCGCAGTTCCCGCGCACCAGCGAGCAGCAGGCACTCTACAAGGCGGTGCTGGAAGCGGCGGGAGACCGCTCGGTCACCTTCCGCACCCTGGACATCGGCGGCGACAAGGTGCTGCCCTACATGCACAAGATCGAGGAGGAGAACCCGGCGCTGGGCTGGCGCGCCATCCGCCTCGGCCTCGACCGGCCGGGCCTGATGCGCTCGCAGCTGCGCGCCCTGCTGCAGGCGGCGGCGGGCCGGGAGCTCAGGGTGATGTTCCCGATGGTGGCGGCAGTGGAGGAGTTCGACCACGCCCGCGCCATGATGGAACGCGAGATCGCCTTCCTGCGCCGCCACGGCAAGCCGCTGCCCGACCTGGTCAAGCTCGGCGCCATGGTCGAGGTGCCCTCCATCCTCTGGCAGCTCGACGAGATCCTGGCCCGCGTCGACTTCCTCTCGGTCGGCTCGAACGACCTGTTCCAGTTCCTCTTCGCCGTCGACCGCGGCAATGCCCGCGTCGCCGGGCGCTTCGACACGCTCTCCGTGCCGATCCTCCGGGCGCTGCGCTTCATCACCGACAAGGCGGCCGCCGCCGACGTGCCGGTGACGCTGTGCGGCGAGCTCGCCTCCAGGCCGCTGGAGGCGGCGGCGCTGATCGGCGTCGGCTTCCGCCTCCTGTCGATGAACCCGGCCGCGATCGGGCCGGTGAAGGCGATGCTGATGGAGGTGGATGCGGGCGAACTGGAGAGCCTGGTCACCGAGCACATCGCCGCCCATGCCGACAAGCCGCTGCGCGCCGTGCTGCGCGAGTTCGCCGAGCGGCGCGGCGTGCCGTTGTAGCGGGCCGGCCTCCAGCGCGGCTCGCCGTGCCAGCCCCGATCCCGCCCTCCTTCAAGCCGTCCGACCATGCTGCCCATAGAGAAACTCGACGCCCTGGTCCGCCGCCGCGATCTGGTCGAGGCGGAGCTCGCCTCCGGCCCGGGCGCGGAGACCTTCGTGGCGCTGTCACGCGAGCTGGCCGAGCTCGATCCCGTCGTCGCCGCCGTGCGTGAATGGCGAGCGGCCCAGGCCGAGCTCGCCGGCGTCGAGGCGATGCTGGCCGAGCCCTCGGTCACCGGCGAGATGGCGGCCCTTGCCGATGAGGAGCGCAAGGAGCTCTCCGGGCGCATCGGCGACCTGGAGACCGCCATCCGCATGGCGCTCCTGCCCAAGGACGCGGCGGACGAGAAATCGGCGATCCTCGAGGTCAGGGCCGGCACCGGCGGCGACGAGGCCTCGCTGTTCGCCGGCGACCTCCTGCGCATGTATCTGCGCTATGCCGACCTGCAGGGCTGGAAGACCGAGATCCTGTCCGAATCCCCCGGCACGGCCGGCGGCTACAAGGAGGCCTCGGCGGCGATCCGCGGCCGCGGCGTCTTCGCCAGGCTGAAGTTCGAATCCGGCGTGCACCGGGTGCAGCGCGTGCCCGCCACCGAGGCGAGCGGGCGCATCCACACCTCCGCCGCCACCGTGGCGGTGCTGCCGGAGGCTGAGGAGGTCGACATCGTCATCGACGAGAAGGACCTCAAGACCGACGTGTTCCGCGCCTCGGGCGCCGGCGGCCAGCACGTCAACACCACGGACTCGGCGGTGCGCATCACCCATCTGCCGACCGGCACGGTGGTGGCCGTGCAGGACGAGCGCTCGCAGCACAAGAACCGGGCGCGGGCCATGGCGCTGCTGCGCGCCCGGCTCTACGAGGCCGAGCGCGAGCGCAACGAGGCGGCCCGCGCCGCCGACCGGCGCGACCAGGTCGGCTCCGGCGACCGCTCCGAGCGCATCCGCACCTACAATTTCCCGCAGGGGCGCGTCACCGACCACCGCATCGGGCTGACGCTCTACAGGCTCGAGCAGGTCATTGCCGGCGACGACCTGGGCGAGGTGATCGACGCGCTGGTCACCGAGAACCAGGCCCGGCTGCTGGCGGCCAGCGAAGCGCGATGACCACGCTCGACGCGCTCTACCGCCGGGCGGCAGCATCGCTGCGGCAGGGCGCCGTGGCGACGCCGGAGCTCGATGCGCGCTGGCTGGTGGCCGAGGCGGCCGGCGCGCCGGCGCAGGACGTGACCCTGCGCGGCGCCGCGGCGGTCGACGATGCGGTGGCGACGCGGGCGATGGCGCTGGTGGCGCGCCGGCTCGCCGGCGAGCCGGTCGATCGCATCCTCGGCACGCGCGAGTTCTGGGGTCTCGGCTTCCGGCTCGGCCCCGCCACGCTGTCGCCGCGCCCGGACACGGAGACGGTGGTCGAGGCCGCCCTGGCCACCCTGCCCGACCGCGCCGCGGCCTGGCGCATCCTCGACCTCGGCACCGGCAGCGGCGCCATCCTGACGGCGCTGCTGCACGAGCGTCCGGCCGCCACTGGCATCGGCGTCGACCGCAGCCTGGAAGCGGCGCGGATCGCCCGCGACAATGCGCTCGCCAACGGCGTCGGCGCCCGCGCGGCGTTCCTGGTGGCGGACTGGGCGGCGGCGCTGGGCGGGCCGTTCGACCTGATCGTCTCCAACCCGCCCTATATCCCGGCCGGGGCGATCGAGGGCCTCGCGGTCGAGGTGCGCGCGCACGATCCGCGCCTGGCCCTCGACGGCGGCGCCGACGGGCTCGATGCCTACCGCGCGATCGCCGCCCAGGCGGAGCCGCGCCTCGCGCCGGGCGGCGCCCTGGTGCTGGAGCTCGGCGCCGGCCAGGAAGAGGCGGTCGCGGCCGTGCTGGCGGAGGCCGGCCTCGAGGCCGAGCGCCCGGCCCGGCGCGACCTCGGCGGCGTGCCGCGAGCGCTGACGGCGCGCGCCCACAAAAAAGGCCCGGGAGAACCCGGGCCTCGATGATCCCTCGTGCAGGCCGCTCAGGCGGCCTCGTCCTCGGCGACCTCGTCGATGTCGGCCTCGGCGTCCTTGGCGCTGCCGCGCTTAGGGCCCTTGGCGAGGTTGGCCTCCAGCAGCTTCACCGCATCGGTTTCGGTGATGTCCTGCACGGCCGCGATCTCGCGCGACATGCGGTCCAGCGCCGCCTCGTAGAGCTGGCGCTCCGAATAGGACTGCTCGGGCTGGGCGTCGGAGCGGTAGAGGTCACGCACCACCTCGGCGATGGCGATGAGGTCGCCGGAATTGATCTTGGCCTCGTATTCCTGCGCGCGGCGCGACCACATGGTGCGCTTGATGCGGGCGCGGCCCTTGAGCGTCTCGAGCGACTTGTCGACCAGCGCCGGCTCGGCGAGCTTGCGCATGCCGACCGCCGTCACCTTGGTGGTGGGGACGCGCAGGGTCATCTTGTCCTTGGCGAAGGTGATGACGAACAGCTCCAGCTTGAAGCCGGCAACTTCCTGCTCGTCGATGGACACGATCTTGCCGACGCCGTGCGACGGATAGACAATGTGCTCGCCGGTCTTGAAACCCTGCTTGGTCGACGCCTTCTTCGCGCTCGTCATGACGCTTCAACGCTCCTTTTCGTGGTGGCCGGACGCCACAAGATGAGCGGGCAGACGCTGAGGCGCCCGTTGCCGCGCGGCTTGATCCGACAAAGACGCCCTGCTCGCCTGACGGCGGGTTGGGGCGGTGCCGAGCCGGAAGAGGGTCAAAATGTCGCGCCGGCTTTCCGCGAGCGTTTGAGACGCCCTCGGAGACAGGTTCCTCATTGTGAGCCACAAAAAAATGGCTCCTTCTCGGAGCGGTGGCGGGTGCGGCGGCCTTCTCTGACCTTCTTGCTTGGTACCACAAAAACTTGCGAAAATCAATGCATATGCGGGGCGGCGCATGGCTGCTCCGCCCGCCGAGCGGGTGTTAAGGTTGCCGGATCATCATCGCCGAGGCGATCACGCCAAGCCCGGTCAGGCGTCGCCCTGGCCCGGTTCGGACGAGAAATGCTGCAGCTTGCCTTCCACCCCGTCCCATTCCTTGGCGTCGGCCGGACCGTCGCGCTTGATGGTGATGTTCGGCCAGGACTTGGCATATTGGGCGTTGAGCTCAAGCCAGCTCTCCAGGCCCTTCTCGGTGTCGGCCTTGATGGCGTCGGCGGGGCACTCCGGCTCGCAGACGCCGCAGTCGATGCATTCGTCGGGGTGGATCACCAGCATGTTGTCGCCCTCGTAGAAGCAGTCCACCGGACAGACCTCCACGCAATCCATGTACTTGCACTTGATGCAGTTCTCGGTGACCACGTAGGTCATTGGGCAACGTCCTGGAGAATACGCGTCGATGGAGTTGCCTAGCGGAGATGGGCCCGCGGTTCAAGCGGCACCGTATCCCCGGAACAGGCCGTTCAGCTCGCTATAGGGCATGGCGGCCTCGGCGAAGTCGAAACGGCCCTCGTCCCGCATCTCCACCGCGGCGCGGCGCACGGCGCCGAAGGCGGCGCGGGCGAGGCTGCTTCCGACGCTGATGCGTTTGACGCCGAGCTCCGCCAATTCCGCAACGCTGCATCGCGGCTCGCGCAGGCCGGCCACGACGTTGACGGGCCGGTCCACCGCCGCGACCACGGCGGCGATCGCCTCGCGCGAGGGCAGGCCGGGAGCGTAGAGCACGTCGGCGCCGGCCTCCTGGAAGGCCTGCAGCCGGCGGATGGTGTCGGCGAGGTCGGCCCGCCCGTGCAGGAAGTTCTCGGCCCTCGCGGTGAGCGTGAAGGCAAAGGGCAGGCTGCGCGCCGCCTCGGCGGCGGCACGGACACGGGCGACGGCGGCCTCGAAGCCGTGGATCGGCGTCTCCGGCCGGCCGGTGGCGTCCTCGATCGAGCCGCCGACCAGGCCTGCGGCGGCGGCCGCACGGATGGTCTGCGCACAGGCTTCCGGCTCATCGCCGAAGCCGCCCTCGAGGTCGGCCGAGACCGGCAGATCCGTTGCCGCGACGATGACGCCGGCATTGGCGAGGATCTCGTCACGGCCGAGCACGCCCTCCCCGTCCGGGCGGCCGAGGCCGAAGGCGCAGCCGGCGCTGGTGGTTGCCAGCGCCTCGAAGCCGAGCGAGGCGAGCAGGCGCGCCGTGCCGGCGTCCCAGGGATTGGGAATAACGAAGGCGCCGGGGCGCTGGTGCAGGCTGCGGAAGGCTTGCGCCTTCTCGAACTGGCTCGGCATGGAATTCTCCGGGGCTGGTGCCGCGCCAGATTGTTCCCGATTTGTTCGAAAATCAATCCTCCTGACAATAAAACCCTTCGCTGCCGAAGCCCGATGCGCCCAGGCCGTAGCGGGGCTGCGACCTCAGCGCATCGGGCTCGCCATTCCAAGCCGGAGCGAAGCGGGTGGAACCCGCTTCGCTCCGGGCCGAGTGCTCTGGAGGTGACCGTCGGTTGGATCCGATCAGTAGTTGTAGGCGCGCTCGCCGTGCTCGGCGATGTCGAGGCCTTCACGCTCCTGGTCGTTGGTGACGCGCAGGCCCATGACGAGGTCGACGAGCTTGTAGAGGATGAACGAGCCGATGCCGGACCAGGCCAGCGTCAGCAGCACGCCCTTGGCCTGGATCCAGACCTGGCCGATGCTCCATTCGGCGATCAGCAGCTTGCCGGGAGACGTGACGTAGTCGGCGATGCCGGCGCCGCCGAGGGCGGGGTTGACCAGGATGCCGGTGGCGAGCGCACCGAAGATGCCGCCGACGCAGTGCACGCCGAACACGTCGAGCGAGTCGTCATAGCCGAGTGCGTTCTTCACCGTGGAGACGAAGAAGAAGCAGATCGGGCTGACCAGCAGGCCGAGCACCACCGCGCCCATCGGGCCGGAGAAGCCGCAGGCCGGCGTGACCGCCACGAGGCCGGCGACCGCGCCGGAGATGGTGCCGAGCAGCGAGGGCTTGCCCTTGACCGACCACTCGACGAACAGCCAGGACACCGCCGCCGCGGCCGTGGCCACGAAGGTGTTGATCATGGCGAGCGCCGCCGCCGACGTGGCCTCGAGGTTGGAGCCGGCATTGAAGCCGAACCAGCCGACCCAGAGGAGCGAGCCGCCGATCGCCGTCATGGTCAGCGAGTGGGGCGGCAGGTGCTCCTTGCCGTAGCCGACGCGCTTGCCGAGGACCAGGGCGCCAACCAGGCCGGCAATGCCGGCATTGATGTGCACCACGGTGCCGCCGGCGAAGTCGAGCGCGCCCCAGGTGAAGATCTGGCCGGCCGGAGCGGTCGCCGCATCGGGGCCGCCCCAGTACCAGACCATGTGCGCCATCGGGAAGTAGATGAAGGTCACCCACAGCACGATGAACACGATCATCGAGGAGAACTTGATGCGCTCGGCGAAGGAGCCGACGATCAGGCCGGGCGTGATCATCGCGAACGTCATCTGGAAGCAGATATAGACGAATTCGGGGATGTAGACGCCGTTGGTGAAGGTGGCGGCGCCGGTGGAGGTGCTGACGCCGGCCAGGAACAGCTTGGAGAAGCCGCCGAAGAAGGGCTGCAGCGGGCCGGAGCCTTCGGTGAAGGTGAGGGAGTAGCCGTAGACCACCCAGATCACCGAGACGAGCGCGGCGATCACGAAGACCTGCGTGAAGACGGAGAGCATGTTCTTGGACCGGACGAGGCCGCCATAGAACAGGGCCAGGCCCGGCACGGTCATCAGCAGGACGAGGGCGCTGGCGGTCAGCATCCAGGCGGTGTCGCCCTTGGCGCCGGGCGCGGCGAGGGAGTCGGCGACGGCGTCGGCCCATGCCGGGGACGCGGCCAGGAGCGCCCCGAGAAGCGCCGGCGTCGCATATTTCAATACGCGGGAAAAAGTCATCAACACGTGTTCCTGTCTCGAACGGATTGTCGGTTTGCGGGTGGTCGCGTCAGAGCGCGTCGAGGTCCTTCTCGCCGGTGCGGATGCGCACCGCGGTCTCGATGGGCGTGACGAAGATCTTGCCGTCGCCGATCTGGCCGGTCTTGGCGGCGGCGCCGATCGCATCGATCACCTTGCCGACGATGTCGCCGGGAACGGCGACCTCGATCTTGAGCTTGGGCAGGAAGCTCACGGCGTATTCGGCGCCGCGATAGATCTCGGTATGGCCTTTCTGCCGTCCGTACCCCTTCACCTCCGTCACGGTCAGGCCGTGCACGCCGATGGCGGTCAGCGCGTCGCGGACCTCCTCCAGCTTGAACGGCTTGATGATGGCCATCACAATTTTCATCCTGTCTCACTCCTTCGCTCTGGTGCTGACGGCGGCATGTCGCCCCCATGAAAAAGCCGCCGCGAGCGCGGCCGTCCGGTCCGGCCGGGGAGGTCCCCGGCCTGGCCTCGCCCGGTCGGGGCCCAGCTCCCCTTCCGCGCGCCGGACAAGGCAAGCGGCGGTCCCGCCCCCGGGGCCGCCGCTGCCACATGCAAGGTCGGTCAGCCGTGGACCGTCTCGCCGTGCAGGTTGATGTCGAGGCCCTCGACCTCGACTTCCTTGGTGACCCTGAGGCCGATGACGACGTCGATGACCTTCAGGATGACGAAGGTGCCCACGGCCGAGTAGATGAAGGTGCCGAGGACGTCGTAGAGCTGGATGGTCATCTGGCCGAAATTGCCGTCGATCAGCCAGCCCTTGCCGGCCGAGTTGATGGCGTTGGAGGCGAAGACACCGGTGAGGAGGGCGCCGAGCGCGCCGCCGACGCCGTGCACGCCCCAGGCATCGAGCGAGTCGTCATAGCCGAAGACACGCTTCATGTGGACGGCCGAGAGATAGCAGACCACGCCGGCGATGAGGCCGATGGCGAGGGCGCCCGCCGGATTGACGAAGCCGGAGGCCGGGGTGATGGCGACGAGGCCGGCCACGGCGCCGGAGATCATGCCGAGGACCGAGGGCTTCTTGGCGACGATCCATTCCATGAACATCCAGCCGAGCGAGGCCGCCGCGGTGGCGATCTGGGTGGCGGCCATGGCCATGCCGGCATTGACGTTGGAGGTGACGGCGGAGCCGGCGTTGAAGCCGAACCAGCCGACCCACAGCAGCGAGGCGCCGATCAGGCTGAGCACCAGGTTGTGCGGCGCCATGTTCTCGGAGCCGTAGCCGGTGCGCTTGCCGAGGACGAGGCAGGCGACCAGGGCCGCGGTGCCGGCGTTGAGATGCACGACCGTGCCGCCGGCATAGTCGAGAGCGCCCATGGTGCCGAGCCAGCCGCCGCCCCAGACCCAATGGGCGATCGGGCAGTAGACCAGAATCAGCCAGGCGCCCATGAAGGTGAGGAAGGCGGAGAACTTCATGCGATCGGCGATGGCGCCGGCGATCAGGGCCGGGGTGATGATCGCGAAGGTCATCTGGAAGCACATGTAGACCGACTCGGGGATGGTCGGCGCCAGCGCGCTGGTGGTGTTGAGGCCCATCGGGGCCAGGAAGAAGTAGGAGAAGCCGCCGAACCAGGCCTGGTGCGATCCGCCGTCGGTGAAGGCGATGGAATAGCCGATGATCATCCAGAGCACGGTGATGACGCAGGTGGCGCCGAAGGACTGGGCGCAGGTGGCGAGCACGTTCTTCTTGCGCACCATGCCGCCGTAGAACAGCGCCAGGCCCGGGATGGTCATCATCAGCACCAGCGCGGTGGACGTCAGCATCCAGGCGGTGTCGCCGGTGTCGATCTTGGGGGCGTCGGCGAGCGCCGTGCCGGTCGTCAGGGCCAGCGCCCCGAGAGCGGCGAGCGCGGCCCGCGCGACGTGCTTGACGGTGACAGTCTTCATGATTCTTCCCCTGAGGAATGCAGTGCCTGAAGGATCGGTGTCGGTGTGGTGGGATGCCGGCTTCACAGCGCGTCGAGATCCTTCTCGCCGGTGCGGATGCGCACCGCGGTCTCGATCGGCGTCACGAAGATCTTGCCGTCGCCGATCTGGCCGGTCTTGGCGGCGGCGCTGATGGCGTCGATCACCTTGCCGACGAGGTCGCTGGCGACGGCCACCTCGATCTTGAGCTTCGGCAGGAAGCTCACGGCGTATTCAGCGCCGCGATAGATCTCGGTATGGCCCTTCTGGCGCCCGTACCCCTTCACTTCCGTCACAGTCAGGCCGTGCACGCCGAGCGCGGTCAATGCGTCGCGAACTTCCTCGAGCTTGAACGGCTTGATGATGGCCATCACGATTTTCATGCTGTTTCATCCTTGAGCCTGGCGTTCGCCGCGGCGGCCGCGCCCCCCTCTGAGGCCGCCGAGAACGGCCGGCGCAAATCAAGCCCTGTGCCAAGCGGGAAGGCAGGTTTTAACAATCTGTAAAATCACGGGAATCGGCGCATCTGCCGTTTTGAGGCGCAGTCGCCCATCCCGCCATCGACCATAAAATAGGCAAATGTCTAAAATTTAGGCAGCCGCTGCGCCGGCCCGCTTCCGCCGCATTTTTGCCTTCCCGATCCGTAGTTTCGACGCCATAGAGTCAAGACGGGCTTCGCTTGGTGGGCGTCGGGTGACGGGGTGGGCCTCAGCATGCGCGAGCGGCGCAGCCTGCGCCGCGCTGGCGCTCGGCTGCGGGCCCGCGGCCTCGGCCGGCGCCTGCGGTCAGGCCGCTTCGGAAGGAGAAACGGTCATGATTGCGCAGGCGCTGCCGGACAAGGCGCTGCGCCTCGCCGACGGCCGGACCATCCGGCTCGCCGGCCTCGACGCGGAGAGCCTGCGCCTGCCGCCGATCGAGAACGAGGAGGCGACGCTGGCCGGCGCCGGACCGGCGGACCGGCACGGGGCCGTCCATGCCGACCTCGTCGTCGAGGGCATCTCGCTCTCCGAGCGGCTGGCGGCGGAGGGCAACGCGCGGATCCGGCCGCGGCCGGGCGAACAAGCCTGCTATGCCGCGCTGCTGGCGGCCGAGGACGCGGCCCGCCGCGCCGGGCTCGGCCTGTGGGCGGAGCCGGCCTATGCGGTGGCGGACGCCTCGGATCCGGAGGCCGTGGCGCCGCACGAGGGGCGCTTTGCCATCGTCTCCGGCCGGGTCGTCCATGCCGGCGCGAGCGGGGCGACGCTGTGGATCGACTTCGGCGCGGTGTGGAGCACCGATGTGACACTGGCCATCCCCAAGCGGGAGGGACCGCGCTTCGTCGCTTCGGGGGTTGCGCCGGAAACCCTGGTGGGCCAAATGATCCGCGCGCGAGGCGTGGTGACGGCGCAGGGCGGTCCGCGCATCGACATCACCGAGCCCGCGGCGATCGAGCGCATCGACGCGCCGAAGCAGTGAAGGGAAGGATGGACCGAAGGGCCATGAGGGCGCGCGTGTCGGGATCGAGAGCAGGGAGCGGCGTGGCGATCGCCACGCTGGCGCTGGCGCTCGGCCTGTCGGGCTGCACCACCGCCGCCGATGTCGCGACGGATTCGGCGACCGGCACGGCGGCCCAGCCGCTGGTCGCCAGCCTGCCGAAGGAGGCGCCGCGGGTGATCGCCCCGCCGACGGCGGCCGACCGCGAGCACGATCGCCTGGTCGCCTCCTATGGCGGCGCCTACAAGAACCCCGCCACCGAGCGCTATCTCGACGACCTGGTCGATCGCCTGGCGGCGCAGTCCGACCGGCCGGACATCCCCTACAAGCTGACCATCCTCAACTCGTCCTCGGTCAACGCCTTCGCGCTGCCCTCGGGCCGGATCTACGTGACGCGCGGCCTGCTGGCGCTGGCCAATGACGATGCCGAGATCGCCGCGGTGATCGCCCACGAGATGGCGCATGTCTCGGCCCGGCACGCCATCGCCCGGGCCGACATGGAGAAGCAGTCGGTCCTGGTCTCCTCTGTCATGACCGACGTGCTGCACAAGCCGCAGGAAGGCCAGATGCAGCAGGCCAAGTCGCTGGTGACCATCGCCAGCTTCTCGCGCCTGCAGGAGCTGGAGGCCGACCAGATCGGCGTGCGCACCATTGCCCGGGCCGGTTTCGACCCCTATGGCGCCGCGCGCTTCCTGGCCTCGATGAGCCGGCAGGTCGACCTGCGCGGCAACGGCTCCCAGCCCAACGCCAACGCCTACGACTTCCTCAACACCCACCCCTCGACGCCGGAGCGCATCCAGCGGGCGATCGAGGTGGCGCGCCAATATGGCGCACCGGGCACCGGCCGGCGCGACAAGGTGAGCTACCTGCAGGCGATCGACGGCCTGACCTATGGCGAGGATCCGACGCAGGGCTTCATGCAGGGCCGCGCCTTCCTGCATCCCCGGCTCGGCTTCACCTTCGTCGTGCCGCAGGGCTTCACCATCGACAACACGCCGCAGGCGATCCTCGGCGTCGACGGCGGCGGGCGGGCGCTGCGCCTCGATACGGTCAAGCCGAAGGACGGCCAGTCGCTGGTCGACTATCTCTCCTCGGGCTGGATCGAGGGCGTCGACACCGGCACCGCCCAGACCCTCACCATCAACGGCTTCGAGGCGGCGACCGCCGTGGCGCGCGGCGAGGAATGGAGCTTCCGGCTCTACGCCATCCGCTTCGGCGCCAGCGTCTATCGCATGATCTTCGCCGCCCGCGACCTCTCGGCCGCCAACGACACCCTGTTCCAGCAGACGGCCTCGACCTTCCGGCGGCTGACGCCGGAGGAGATCGGCAACGTCAAGCCGCTACGCATCGACGTGACCACGGTGCGCGCGGGCGACACGCCGGCGACGCTGTCGGTGCGCATGGCCTATGCCGACCACGCGCTCGACCGCTTCCTCATCCTGAACGGCCTCGACGCCAACGCCACGCTGCAGGCGGGCGACCGGGTGAAGATCATCTCGGAGTAGGGCCGGGGCCGCGCGCCTTCAGGTCCGCAGCTCGGCGCCCTGAGCCTCCGGCGCCCGCACCGGCATCCGGGCCTCGAGCGCCTGGCGCAGCTTGCCGAGGGCGCGGCTCTCGATCTGGCGCACCCGCTCCTTGGAGATGCCGAGGCTGGCCCCGAGGGTCTCGAGCGTGTCGGCCTCGTCGGTGAGGCGGCGGGCCTGGACGATGCGGCGCTCGCGGGCGTCGAGCTGGTCGAGGGCGCCGCGCAGCCAGATCAGGCGGCGCTCGCCGTCGATGGCGTCTTCCGCCACCTCGTCCGGCAACGGGCGCCCGTCGACGAGGAAGGTGATGCGGGCGCTGCCGCCCTCCTCGCCGTCATGGCCGACGGGCGCGCCGAGCGAGGCGTCGGGCAGGGAGAGGCGGGCGTCCATCTGCGCCACGTCCTCGACCGGCACGCCGACCGCCCCGGCGATGCTGCGGTAGATCGCCTCGCGCCCGATGCCGTCGGTCTCGCGGGCGAGGCGGGCCCGCAGGCGGCGCAGGTTGAAGAACAGCGATTTCTGGGCCGAGGAGGTGCCGCCGCGCACGATCGACCAGTTGCGCAGCACATAGTCCTGCACGGCGGCGCGGATCCACCAGGTGGCATAGGTGGAGAAGCGCACCTCGCGCTCCGGCTCGAAGCGCGCCGCCGCCTCGAGCAGGCCGATATGGCCCTCCTGGATCAGATCCGCCATGGACAGGCCGTAATGGCGGAAGCGCGCGGCGATGGCGATGACCAGGCGCATATGCGCGCCGGCCAGGCGATGCAGCGCCTGCTGGTCGCGCTGCTCCTTCCAGCGGATCGCCAGCGCGTGCTCCTCCTCGCGCTGCAGGAAGGGAGCCTCCATCGCCTGCCTGACGAAATGACGACGCAGTTCAGGGGCATTCGCCATGCACGCACTCCCATTGCTCCGGCGGCGGCCGCCAAGCCGGCCGGACGCGCCACACCGGCACAACGGCGATGGGCGTCATAGGGTCCCGCCCGATGGCCATCACATTGGCGTGATGGCCCTTGACCGGGAGGCACGGCGCCCGAGACGCTGCGGCATGCCTGTCCCTCCACAGCGCTCGGAGCCGGGCCGCCGCGGGCGGAGCCGGCGGCGCGTGTTCCTGCCCTGGGCCGCGGCGCTGCTGGCGGCCAATGCGGGCCCGGCTGGCGCCGGGGACCTGCCGGCCGGCTTCGTCCGTCTCGCCGACCTCGCCCCCACCATCCGCCAGGACATGCGCTATGCCGGGCCGGACAACGTCACCGGGCACCCGCTCGCCGGCTATGCCGGGCCCGCCTGCATCCTCCGCACCGAGGCGGCGCAGGCGCTCGCGGCGGTGCAGCGCGACCTCGCACCCGAGGGGCTCGGCCTGGTGGTGTTCGACTGCTACCGGCCGCAGCGCGCCGTGGCCGACCTCCTCGCCTGGGCGCGGGCCGGCGACGGCCCGCAGCGCGCCCCCGACCATCCCGCCGTCGACCGCAGGGCCCTGGTGGCGCTCGGCTATATCGCGGCGCGCTCGGTCCATTCGACCGGCTATGCCGTCGATCTCGGCCTGGCCCGCCTCGGCGCCCCGGCGAGCCCCGGACAGGCCGGCGCGCCCTGCACGGCGCCGGTGGCGCGGCGCGGCGACCGCGGCCTCATCGACTTCGGCACCGGCTTCGACTGCTTCGATCCCAAATCCTGGACTGCCGCATCCGGCCTGCCGGCCGAGGCGGCGCGCAACCGCCGGCGTCTGGTCGCGGCGATGCGGGCGGAGGGCTTCGCCAATTATCCGCGGGAATGGTGGCACTTCGGCTATGACGGCCACGCCGGCGCCGCGGCGGAGGATTTTCCCGTGACGGCGCCCTGAGCCCGCTTCCGTGGCCGCGATGCCCGTGCCAAGCTCGCCCCGGCCGCCGGCGACCCGGCGGGGTATTAGGCGGGGGCGGGATGGCGTTGTTGCGGGAACGGGGCGCGCCGGCGCGCGTCACCAATATCGAGCTCTTCTTCGACCTGGTCTTCGTCTTCGCGGTCACCCAGCTCTCGCACGGGCTGCTGGCGCATCTCACCGCCGGCGGTGCCGTGCAGACGCTGATGCTGTTCCTGGCGGTGTGGTGGCTGTGGATCTTCACCAGCTGGGTCACCAACTGGCTCGACCCCGACAAGACGCCGGTGCGCCTCGCCCTGTTCGCGCTGATGCTGGCCGGGCTCGTGCTCTCGGCCTCGATCCCGCATGCCTTCGAGAGCATGGGCCTGGCCTTCGCCCTCGCCCATGCCGGCAGCCAGGTCGGACGCTCCCTGTTCATGATCCGGGCGCTGGGCCGGGACAACCCCGGCAACCGGCGCAATTTCCAACGCATCACCGTCTGGCTGCTCGTGGCGGCTGCGTTCTGGATCGCCGGCGGCCTCGCCGCGCCGGAGCCGCGCCTGGCGCTCTGGGCCGTGGCGCTCGCCATCGAATATGCCGGCCCCTCCGCCGGCTTCGCCGTGCCCGGGCTCGGCCGCTCGACCACGGCGGACTGGGACGTGGAGGGCCACCACCTCTCCGAGCGCTGCTCGCTCTTCGTCATCATCGCGCTCGGCGAATCCATCCTGGTCACCGGCGCGACCTTCGCGGACCTCGCCTGGGGTCCGGCTCAGGTCGCCGCCTTCCTGGCCGCCCTCGTCGGCAGCATCGCCATGTGGTGGATCTATTTCGACACCGGCGCCGAGCGCGGCAGCCACCACATCGCCGCGTCCGACGATCCCGGCCGGCTGGCGCGGCTCGGATATACCTATCTGCACGGATTGATCATCGCCGGCATCATCGTCTGCGCCGTGGCCGACGAGCTGGCGCTGGTGCACCCCGACGGGCACGAGGGCCATATCGACTTCGCCTCCGCCGCGGCGATCCTCGGCGGGCCGGCGCTCTATCTCCTCGGCAACACCCTGTTCAAGGCGACGCTGATCGGCCATCCCCCGCTGTCCCACCTCGCCGGCTTCGCCTTGCTGGCACTGCTGGCGCTCGCCGCGGCCTGGCTGACCCCGCTCTGGCTGGCGCTCGGCACCAGCGCCGCGCTGGTGGTGGTGGCGGGGTGGGAGACGGCCTCCTGGCGGCGAGGCGCGTCGGTGGCGCAGGGGCATTGAGGGCGGCAGTCCCCCTCCCCTCACACCCCCGCCAGCCCGCCGGCGCGGATCGCCTCCGCCAGGCGTGAGACGTCGGGGCCGCTGGCGCGGTCCTCCTCCAGCTTGTCGACATGGCTGCGCACGAAGGCGAAGACGCGGGCGGCGCCCGGGCCGAGCTCGCCGCCGCCTCTGAGGTCGATCGCCTGCGCCGCCACGATCAACTCGCAGGCGGCGAGCACGACCAGGCGCGCCGCGCTCTCGCGCAGCTTGGTCACCGCCGCGGGCGCGTTGGCCGCATGGTCCTCGACGCCGTCGGCGACGTGCAGCAGCGCCAGCGTTGCCGGCTGGGCCCGGGCGCGGATCTCGCCCTCCAGCGCGCCGATCACCTTCTGCAGCGGCGCGAAGCCGGCGCGGCTCGGGCCGAGCGGAGTGAGGAAGCGCGGCTGGTCGGAATAGCCCGGCGACATCAGCTTCAGCGCCCGCTGGGCCGAGATGGTGGCGGCATGGGACAGGGCCTGGGCCAGGGCCTCGAAGCGCAGGGTGAGGCCGGTCATGTCGAAATTGCCGTTCGACAGCATCTGCCCGTCGATCACCACCGGGTTGTCGCCGCTGTGGTTCAGCTCCAGCTCCACCGCGGCGGCAGCCTCGGCGAGCGCCGTGCGTGCCGCCCCGTGCACCGGCGCGGCGCAGCGGAAGGAGAGCGGGTCCTGCAGCCGGCGGGCCGGGCCGCGGTCGCCGAGATGGCCGCCGGCGACCAGGCCGAGCAGGCGCTTGGCCGCCGCGGCCTGGCCCGGCGCCGGCCGCGCGGCGTTCACCACCGGCAGCAGCGGCGAGAGATTGGCGCCGAAGGCCTCCATGGCCAGCGCCGCCGCGGCGTCCAGCGTGTCGAGGGCGAGGCGCGCGTCGACCAGCGCCAAGGCGCCGCGCCCGGCGGAAGCCGCGTTGGCGACCACCAGGGCGTGGCCGTCCTTGACGCCGAGCGCCAACGGCGCGAGCCCGGCTCGCGCCAGGGCGTCGGCACCAGGCAGGCGCGCGCCGCCGAACTCGGCCTCGCCCTCGCCGAGCAGGGCCACGGCCATGTGGGCGAGCGGCGCCAGGTCCGCCGCGCCGATCGAGCCGATCGACGGCACCACGGGGTGGAAGCCGGCGTTGAGCGCGGCGACCAGCGCCTCGGCCACGGCCGGCGAGACGCCGCTCTGGCCGACCGCCATGCCGGCGGCGCGGGCCGCCATCATGGCGCGCACCTCCTCGGCCGGCATGGCCTCGCCGACGCCGACGGCGCGGGCGAAGGGGACGCGGCGCTGGAAGGCGGCGAGGTCGGCGGCGGCGAGGCGCGTGTCGACCCCGGCGCCGAGGCCGGTGGTGAGGCCGTAGACCGGCACGTCCTCCGCCACATGGCGCTCGACCACGGCGCGGACCGTGGCCATGCGCTCGCGCGCCCCGCGCGACAGCGCCGCCGGGCGCCGGCCGCGGGCGATCGCCGCCACGTCGTCGACGGTGATGCTGTGGTCGCCGAGGATGACGACACCGTCAGGCATGCGATCCTCCGCCGGAGCGAGGCGGCGCGGCGTGACCAGGCGCGAGCGATGGCCGAAGCAGATTCCCCGAACCTGCTTTGCCTGGCAATCTAAGCAGCTTCCCGTGGCCGAAGCCACGAGAAGCTGCTTAGAAGGAAGCCTCAGCGAGGCGAGGCTATCATGGCAGCGACGATCGACCTGTTCCTATGCCGCTCCGACAATTTTGGAGCCCTGATCCACGATTCCATCACCGGCCGCACCGCGGCGATCGACGCGCCGGAGGCAGCGCCGATCGAGGCCGCGCTGGCCCGACGCGGCTGGAAGCTTAGCGACATTCTGGTGACGCACCACCACGAAGATCATGTCGCCGGCATCGCCGCCCTCAAGGCGGCCTGGAACTGCCGCGTGGTGGCGGCGAAGGCCGACGCCCACCGCATCCCGGCCGTGGACGAGACCGTGGCCGAGGGCGACCGCGTCGCGGTCGGCAGCCTCGAGGCCGAGGTGATCGACACGCCCGGCCACACCGTCGGCCATATCGCCTACTGGTTCCGGGCGGAGAGCGCGCTGTTCGCCGCCGACACGCTGTTCTCGCTCGGCTGCGGCCGGGTGTTCGAGGGCACGCCGGGCGAGATGTGGACGTCGCTGCAGAAGCTCCGCGCCCTGCCCGACGAGACCCTGCTCTATTGCGGCCACGAATACACGCTGTCCAACGCCCGCTTCGCCCTCACCGTCGATCCGGAAAACGCCGCGTTGCGGACCCGCGCCGCCGAGGTCGAGCGCCAGCGGGCCGAGGGCCGCTTCACCCTGCCGGTGACGCTGGGGGCGGAGAAGCGCGAGAACCCGTTCCTGCGCGCCGACGACCCAGGGCTGGCCGCCGGCCTCGGCATGGCCGGAGCCGACCCGGTGGCAGTGTTCGCGGAGATCCGCGAACGCAAGAACCGCTTCTGAGCAATCGGGAGGAGACGCCGATGCCGGTCCTCGACCCCTCTGCCATCATCGCCACGCTCGGCATGCGGCCGCACCCCGAAGGCGGCCACTATGTCGAGACCTTCAAGGACGCGGCAGGCGACGGCCGCCCCGCCTCGACCGCGATCTATTACCTCCTCAAGGCGGGCGAGCGCTCGCACTGGCACCGCGTCGACGCGGCCGAGGTCTGGCACCACTATGCCGGCGCGCCGCTGGCGCTGTCGCTCTCCGAGCGCGGCGACACGGCGACGCGCCACGTGCTCGGCCCGGACCTCCCCGCCGGCGAGCGCCCGCAGGTCGTGGTGCCGGCCGGGGTCTGGCAGGCGGCCGAGAGCCTGGGGGATTGGACGCTGGTCGGCTGCACGGTGGCGCCGGGGTTTCGATTCGAGGGGTTCGAGATGGCGGCGCCTGGGTGGGCGCCGGGCGAGGCATAGGGGCGCACGGGGCGAGCCGGGCCGTCACGTCGAGGTTCGTGCACGACACGGCCCTCCGCCCGACCTGTTCCATCACGCACGCCTGCGCTACGCAGATGGAGCCGTGTCGTCCCATCCGGAAAGCCCCGCGATGCTCTACCTCACATCCAAGCTGGTGCAGTTCCTGCTCCTGCCTTCCAACCTGATCGGCGTGCTGGCGCTCGCCGGCCTCCTCGCCTGGTTCACCCGCTGGCGGCACCTCGCAAAAGCCTGCCTGCTCACCGCGGCGCTGCTCCTCGTCGTGCTCGGCTGGAGCCCGCTCGGCGCCCTGGCGGTGACGGCGCTGGAGGACCGCTTCCCCCGCACGGCCGTCGAGGAGCCGGTCACCGGCGTCGTCGTGCTCGGCGGCTCGATCGCCTCCAGCATCACCGCGGCGCGCGGCAGCCCGGCAGTGAACGAGGCCGGCGAGCGCCTGACCGCCGCAGTCGAGCTGGCCCGGCGCTATCCCGCGGCGCGGATCTTCCTTTCCGGCGGCTCCGACCGGGTGCGCAGCGACGGCGCCCGCTCGGAATCAGCGATCGCCCGCGACATGCTCGCCGCCATGGGCGTGCCGGCCGAGCGCATCGCGCTGGAGGAGCGCTCGCGCACCACCTGCGAGAACGCCGTCGAATCCAAGGCGGCCCTGGCGCCACAGCCGGGCGAGCGCTGGCTGCTGGTGACCTCGGCCAACCACATGCCTCGCGCCGTCGCCTGCTTCCGCGCCGCCGGCTTTGCCGCCATCCCCTACCCCGTCGACTTCCGCACCCGCGGCGCGGCCGAGCTCACGCGGCCCGTGGTCGACATGACGCGGGGCCTGGAGATGGCGGATCTCGCCGCGCATGAATGGCTGGGGCTGGTGATGTACCGGGTGATGGGGGTGACGGAGGAGGTGTTTCCGGGGGCGTGAGTCTCGACCGCCACCGCCCGCGATGGAACCAAGTGTCGCCAAACACCTTGGCGACGTGCGAAACAATTCCACTCATCTTCACTCTCCCCTGTTTGGGGAAAATCTCGACACCTCGGCCTCGATTCTTTTCAATTCCTCGACATGCTCCGCCTCGATCGCCTCGCGTTCGCGGCGCCCGGCATCGAACGCTGTGTAGACCTGATGGACGATCGTCTCCATGCGATCATGAGAGACGCGCCCGGCGCCCGCCAGCACCTCGCGCTCGTTGAAGGCGAGGAAGCGGTCGGTCTGCGCCACCCAATCAACCATGTTCATCTGCTTGCGCCGGCGCGACTGGTCGTCGGCAAAGTCGAGGAACATGGTGACGATGCGATTGAGCTCGTCGATCTCGTCTGCCTCGAGATAGTTCTTGGCGGTCGTGACGTCGTCCTTGCGCACACAATCGCTTTTCCAACTGGTCAGGCCCATGTTGGGCTCGGCCGCGTCGGCGCGCTTGACGATCAGTTCGGCCGCCGTCCGCCCCGTCACCGCGAACAGCATCTTGTTCCGGATCGTCTGGAAGAAGAGCTGTGCGGTCTGAGCCGATTTGTCGTAGTCGACGCTGGTGGCAGCGAAGACGTCGCGGACCTTCTGATAGAAGCGCTTCTCGGATGCCCGGATGTCCCGGATGCGTTCGAGCAGCTCGTCGAAGTAGTCGAATCCGCCAGGCTCCTTGAGCCTGGCATCGTCGATCACGAAACCCTTAACCAGGTATTCCCGAAGGGTCGTCGTCGCCCATTGGCGGAACTGCGCGCCGCGCGGCGATCGCACCCGGTATCCGATGGCAAGGATCATCTCCAGATTGTAAAGCTTGAGGTTGCGCCGGACCTCTCGGCCGCCCTCGAACTGAACTGTCAAAAATTCTTTGACAGTTGCCGCTTCGGCCAACTCCCCATCGTCGAGAATCTGTTTGACGTGATAGCTGACAGACTGCTTAGATGTCTGAAATAATTCAGATATTTCGGCCTGTGTCAGCCAGACGGTGCCGTCGATCGCCCGTAGCTGAACCTCGGCGGAGCCGTCGAGCGACCGGTACAGAATCAGTTCGCCTTCAGCCATCGAGGCCGAGCTCCTTCAGATGCCGGCGTATCCTGACGTGCGGGGTCGCGAGCTCATAACACCTGGATCGAATCGCTACACTCGACATGAGAGATTGGAAAATTTGAACTTTCTCTGATAGCCCCACTCGACCCTTTGTCGCCGCGTCAGCTCGGTCTCGATCAGGGCCTACCCCTTCACCGCCCCCACCGCGATCCCCGACACGATCCGCCGCTGGAACACCACGTAGAGCACCACGATCGGCGCGGCGGCCACCACCAGCCCGGCCGAGAGCAGCGGCACGTTGGTGGTGTATTCGCCGCGCAGCGCCGCGATGCCGACCATCAGGGTGCGCTTGTCCTGCAGCACGAGCAGCGAGATCAGCACGTCGTTCCAGCAATAGAGCGTGTTGAGGATGCCGAGCGTGATCAGCGCCGGGCGGCCGAGCGGCAGCATCACGTGCCACCAGACCTGCCGGAAGCTGGCGCCGTCGATGCGCGCCGCCTCGATCAGCTCGCGCGGCAGGCCGGCATAGAAGGCGGTCATCAGGTACACCGAGAAGGGCAGGAAGAACGCGGTGTAGGCGAGGATCAGCCCGGCATGGGTGTTGAGGAGGTGGAGGCCGACGATGGTGCGGTAGAACGGTACCAGCACCACCTGCACCGGGATCATCAGCGAGGCCAGGATCAACGCGAACAAGAGGCGGCGGAAGGGAAAGCGCAGGCAGGCGAGCACGAAGCCGGCGAGCGAGGCGACGAGCAGCAGCAACGTCACGGCGCCGACGGTGACGATCACCGAGTTGAGGAAATAGTCGCCGAGACGGGCCCGGGTCCAGGCCTGGACGAAATTGGCTGATGTCGGCTCCCAGGCGAGGCCGAAGCGGTCGAGGATATAGGCCCGGTTGCTCTTCAGCGCGTTGTTGAGGGCGAAGAGCACGGGATAGACGCAGGAGAGCGCCAGGATCGCCATCGGCACCGCGGCGATCCAGAGCGCGCGCCGCTCGCTTCTGCCGGCTGCAGCCATGTCCGCCTCAGATCTCGGCGTTGCGCGCCATGATGCGGATCTGCAGCCAGGCGAGCCCGGCCATCATCACGAACAGCATCATGGAGAGAGCGGCGGCATAGGCGGGCTGGTTGAGCTTGCCCTGCTCCAGCCAGATCAGGAACTCGGGCAGGGTCGTCGCCGTGCCCGGGCCGCCGGCGGTGAGCACGTAGATCAGGCCGAACATCGAGGTGAGCACGCCGATGGTGGTGACCACGGCGGTGAATTCGATGATCGGGCGCAGCGAGGGCACGATGACGTAGAGCCAGGTCTGCCAGAGCCCGGCGCCGTCGAGCCGCGCCGCCTCGACCATGTCCTGCGGCACGGTGGAGAGGCCGGCGAGGAAGATCAGCACGCCCATGCCGAAGGTCGACCAGAACTGCACGGCGATCAGGCTGGCGAGGGCGGTGGAGGAATCGCCGAGCCAGTCCACGGCCGAGATGCCGACCAGCTTCAGGAGCGCGTTGAGGCTGCCGTCGAAGCGCAGCACGACGTTGAAGATCGAGCCGATGATGACGCTGGAGAGCACGGCAGGGAAGAAATAGACGGCGCGGAACAGCCTGCCCCCGGGCACGCCCTGATGGATCAGGATGGCGAGCACCATGGGCAGCGCCACCCAGACCGGCAGCGTCGCCAGCAGGAACAGGGTGTTGACCACCGAAGCCCGGAAGGTGGGATCGGCGAGGGCCTGCGCGTAGTTGGCCGCGCCGACGAAGCGCGCCGGGCCGATGCCGGTCGAATCGGTGAAGGAGAGTACGAAGCCCCAGGCCAGCGGGAAGGCCCGGAAGACCAGGACCAGCAGCAGCGCGGGCAGCAGGCAGAGATAGGCGAAGCGCCACTCGGCGCGGTGGGCGGCTGCGGCCCTCCGGGATGGGAGGGCGGCTCGGCTGAGGTTGGCTGGCGGCATGTGGACTCGACCAGGGCAAAGACGTCCGCGGGAAGCTCTATACGCACTACGCTTGTAAACCATTCTTGAGGCTCAACTTTTGGTCGTCATGGGCGGGCTTGTCCCGCCCATCCCAAGCGAAATCGAATTCGATTTCGTGGCGACCACAGGCTCATGTTGAGTTCGCGTGGATGGACGGGACAAGCCCGTCCATGACGCGCACTGGTTGAACCATTGGCCTGACAGGACAACCAGCTTCGCTTGCCGCCCCCTCTTCGGCCGGGAAAGGGACTCCGCGCTCTACATCTGCGGCTTGGCCCTGGCCTGGACCGCGTCGAGCGCGGCGGCGGCGGCATCGACCGAGGTCTCGCCGTTGAGCAGGCGCTGGCTCTGGCGGTGCCATTCCTCCAGCTCCGCCGCCGAGGAATTGGCGTGGGCGGTCGGCGCGGCGGCGCTCGCGAGCCAGGGCTGGATCTGCTTCAGGGCCGGATTGTCGAGGCCGTCGAGCGTGACCGTGGTGTCGGCCGGCACGACGCCGGCATCGTGCACGAAGGTGCGGATCGGGCCGGCCGAGGCGAAGGTCTTCACCAGGTCGACCGCGAGGTCGCGCTTGCCGGAATTGCGGTTGACGCCGTAGCCGATGCCGCCGGAGACCGGGATCTTGGGATCGCCCTCCCGCTTGTCGGCGGCGACGGTCGGCGAGGGATGGCGGAACACGCCGACGGCCTCCACACCCATCATCTCGCCGAACTGCTTCCAGTGGGCGACGTCGGAGAGGAGGCCGATGGTGTTGGCGCCGTCGCCGCGCATGAACATCTCGTATTCGTCCATGAACTTGGCGGTGGAGTTGGCGCCCGGCTGGTACCAGCCCGCCTTGCCGGTCTCGACCCAGGCCTGCAGGATCGCCTTGATCGGCGGGCTCGACCATTTCAGCCGGCCGGCGGCGAAGTCAGCCTGCTGCTCGGCGGTGAGGGACGTCGCCGCCACGGCGGAGAAGAAGAACTCGGCCCCGAAGCCTTCCTTGTTACCCATGACGAAGCAGGGCACCCCGCCCTTGGCCTTGAAGGCCTCGCACACCTGCTGCAGCCCGGCCCAGGTGGTCGGCGGCTTGTCGGGATCGAGCCCGGCCTGCGCATAGAGCTTGCGGTTGTAGTAGACGACAAAGCCCTGCAGCGTGATCGGCAGGGCGTAGAGGCCGCCGTCCGGCCCCTGGAACTCCTCGCGGCCGGCCAGCTTGGCGACGAGGTCGGGCGCCTTGTCGTCCAGCCTGAGGAGCGAGCCGAGGCGCGCCTTGGCTTGGGCGCCGCCGTTCATCAGGAAGACGTCGGGGCCGGCATCGGCGGCGAGCGCCGTGCCGAGCAGCGTGTAGTACTGGTCGTGCGGCTGCATGACATAGCTGACGGTGACGCCGGGATGGGCCGCCTCGAAGGTGCTCTTCACCGTGTCGAAATAGCTGGCGAGGTTGGGGTCGCCGCTCTTGAAGTCCCAGACCGTGATCTCCTCGGCGAGGGCCGGCGCGGCGGCCAGCATCGCGGCCAGCGCGACGACCGGCGTCAGGCCGATGATCGGCTTCAGGCTCGTCATGGCGTTCCTCCGAAAGGTTGTTGTCGTTGTTCAGCCCTGCCCGCGCATCGCGACGCGCGGATTGTCCGGCGGCGGCCCGAGCGCCGCCCGCGGCAGCACCTCGGGCCGCGACCAGGCACGGCGGGCGTCCTCCGAGAGCACCAGCCCGTGGCCGGGGCGGTCCGGCGCATGGGCCCAGCCGTCGCGGATCTCGACCGGCTGCTCGACCAGGTGGTCGAAGTTCTGGAAGGAATATTCCAGCCACTCCACCTCGGGCAGGGCGCAGGCCATGTGCACGCCGACCTCGAGGAAGGTGTTGCCGAGGCTGACGGGAATGCCGAGCTCGGCCGCCAGCCAGCCGATGCGCATCACGTCGGTGACCTGGCCGTGGACGTTGAGGATGTCGGTGCCGCCGGCCAGCATCAGCGCCCGCTTGCCGGCGGCATCGAGATATTCGCCCGAATTGATCAGCGTCCACGGCGCGCCCTGGCGCAGCAGCCGCAGCCCTTCGAAATCGTGGCGCAGGATCGGGTCCTCGACCCAGAGCAGGCGGGCGCCGGCATCGCGCAGGGCGCCGAGCTTGACCAGCGCCTCCTTGGCGCCCCAGGCCTCATTGGCGTCGATCATCACCTCGGCGCCGGGACGGACGGTGCGGACCAGCAGGTCGAGCCGGTGGCGGTCGCGCTCGAAGTCGGGATGGCCCACCTTGATCTTGAAGGCGCGGTAGCCCTGCGCGTCGGCATGGGCGAACAGCGCGGCGAACGCGGCATCGTCGAGATGGAAGTCGAGGCCGGAGGCATAGGCGCGCACCCGGTCGCGCCGGCTGCCGAGCAGGCGGTGCAGCGGCAGGCCGGCCTGCTTGGCGGCGAGGTCCCAGAGCGCCACCTGGACCGCTTCCTCGAAGGGCAGGCCGAAGCCGCGCTGGTTGCCGCCGCGCGGACGGCCGACGCGATGCACCAGGCCGAGCGGCGGCTCGCCTTCCAGGCCCGGCCAGACCTCGTCGCGGAAGACGCGGACCATCTCGGCCAGGGCTGGAAGAGGCCGGAACAGGCTCTGCGCGAAGCCGAGGCCGATGCGGCCCTGCGCGTCGACCAGCTCGAGGGCGGCGATGTTGGCGTCGTCCGCCCGCACCTGGCTGTCGCCGATGACGCGGTCGCGGGCGAACTGGAACCGGGTGAGACGGAATTCCGCGATGCGCATATCGATCAGGGTCTGGCGTTGATATATCAGATTGTGCTATTAATAGATCAGACGACGAGGGCACGCAAGTGACGACAGCCAGGGATGCGCCGGAGGACCTCGCGAGCCCGGACGGGCGGCGGTTGAGCGACATCGCCTATGCCCGCATCCTCGAGATCCTGTTCGAGCGTCGCCTGCCGGCCGGCGCCTTCGTGTCGCAGAGCGAGCTGGTCACCTTGACGGGCGTCTCGGTCGCACCGCTGCGCGATGCGCTGCGCGTGCTCGAGGCCGACGGCATCGTCACCATCCACCCGCGGTCCGGCATCGAGTTCGTCAAGCCCGGCCTGGAGCTGACGCGGGCGACCTATCAGTTCCGCGGCATCGTCGAGGCGGCGGCGGTCGCCGTCTATGCCGAGACGGCGGACGAGGCCGACATGGCCGCGGTCGAGCGCAGCCACCGGTCGGCGCTGGAGGCGATCGAGCGCGAGGGGCTGACGCCGCCCCTGCGCGACGGGCTGGAGACGCTGGAGGACATGCTCCACAACGCCATCATCGCCAGCCTGCGCAACCCGCTGATCGAGACCAGCTACCGGCGCATCCACAACTATCTCCGGATCCTCCGGCTCGACCGCAAGATCACGCCGCCGCTGGCGCTGCGCTCGATCCGCGAGCATCTCGCCATCATCGAGGCCTGCCGCCGCCGCAACGCCGCCGAGGCGCAGGCGGCCCTGCAGACGCATTTCACCAATGCGCTGCAGCGGCACATGGGGCTGTACTGAGGCGAGCGGCGGGTGCGCGCCGATCCAAGTTTTTGAACGATTCCAGGCTGCGCTCCCGCCGTTCCCGTGCCATCATCCCCCCGCAAGGTCGGAAGCCGGCGAGGCGGGAGGAAGCCATGGCAGTGGAGATCGTTCGCGGCCGCGACGCGGTCGTGCATTTCGACGGACATCTGTGCATCCATTCGCGCGGCTGCGTGCTCGACCGGCCCGACGTGTTCGTGCCGAACGTCAAGGGCGCCTGGATCCATCCGGACGCGGCCGCGGTGGAGGACCTGGAGCGGCTGGCGCACAACTGCCCCTCCGGCGCCATCCGGATCGAGCGGCTCGACGGCGGGCCGGAGGAGACGGCGCCGCTGGTCAACACCGCGCGCATCCGCGAGAACGGGCCGCTCGCGGTGAACGCGGCGCTGGTCGTCGGCGAGCACCAGGCGACCCGGGCGACGCTCTGCCGCTGCGGCGCCTCGGCCAACAAGCCCTATTGCGACGGCAGCCACAGCGCTGCCGGCTTCACCGCCACGGGCGAGCCGGCCACGCAGGCCTCCGAGCCGCTGGCGGCGCGGAACGGCCCGCTCACCGTCACGCCCTTGACCAACGGGCCGCTGCGGGTGGTCGGCAACCTGGAGGTGGTCTCGGGCACGGGGCGCACCGTCAACCGGGTCACGGAGACCTATCTGTGCCGCTGCGGCCACTCCGGGAACAAGCCCTATTGCGACGGCAGCCACAAGAGGGCGGGGTTCGTCGGCTAGGCAAGGGATCCATGGCTTTCGCCATCAAGGCCGAGCTGCACGAGCCCGACGCGGAGACCTTCGTCTTCACGGCGGCGAAGACGATGTACGGCGGCACGCACATCGCCGCCGGCGACACGCTGTTCGTGTTCGCCAGCGAGACCCAAGGCGGCCGCGGCCTCGTGGCGCAGGCCGTGGTGACGGCGGCAGAGGCGGTGGCAGGGATACCCGACGTGGAGCGGCAGACGCCGCGGGTGAGCATCGCCGCGCGACGCACCGCGGCGGCGACACGGCCCCTGGGGCGGGCCGAGCTCAAGCGCTTCGGCGACTGGAGCGACGGCCGGCCCGAGACCGAGCTCAACTTCAAGTTCTACCGGCAGTCGACCAACAAGATCGTCGGCGTGTCGGAGGAAACGGCGGCGTTCCTGCGCGGGTTCTTCTAGCGCCTCGTGCGAAGCCGGCCCTGCCCCGAGGCAGCGGGTGGCCGAACGTTTCTCGACGACGGCAGGTCCACCCGCGACCGTCGTCGTCCTAGCCGCAACCGTTCCGTCATGGCCGGGCTTGACCCCATAGGCGCTAAGATAAGGTCTACCGGGAGGCAGATATCGCGCTGTGCGTGACGCGCCTTTGTAAGATTTGCACGACGCCTGTGCCCTCCCTCCCCCTTGTGGGGAGGGATAAAGGGTGGGGGTCGTGGGCATAGGTCTCGACATATCCTGATGGACCCCCACCCCTTACCCCTCCCCACAAGGGGGAGGGGATCGATCGACGTCGCGCCCAACTGGCTACTGCGTTCTTAACTTAGCGCCTATGGGGCTTGGCCCGGCCATCCACGCGACCACCAGCGGCGCCGCGAAGAACGCCGACCTATGTCTTGCCGCGTACGGCGTGACGCGGCAAGACATTTGCCCTTCGAGACTGCTGACAGGATGCCGTCAGCAGCCCGAGCCTATGGTGCCCCGTGTCCTGCCCGCCCGCAGGATGCGCGAGGGCTCCGGCATGTCGAGCATCGATCTTCAGGACGACCCCTGGGGCCGCCGCTGGTGCCATGCCCCAAGGCGGGACGCCCGATCCTCGGGGTGGTCGAGGACGTTTGCGGGGCAGGCCGGCAGGCCGATCCGCGACGGCATCGCGTGCATGCTCGTTGCCGCCCTGCTGTTCGCGTCGGGCGCCGCCACGGCCCGCTTCGCCTCGGGCGCCATGAACACCTCCGCCCTCGTGTTCTGGACCAATCTGTTCTGCTTCCTGATCATGGGGGCGTGGTGCGCCCTCCGGCCTCCCCAGGGTGGGATCGCGACGAAGCGGCTCGGGCTGCACGTCCTGCGCTCCGTCTTCACCTACGGCGCGCTGCTGACCTACTTCTACGCGATCGCAACCATTCCCTTCGCCAATGCGGTCGTGCTGCAGTCGCTGGGCCCCGTCTTCGTGCCCGTGCTGGCCCTGGTGGTGCTTCGCAGGCTGTCGGATCGCAGCGTCTGGATCGGGGTCGTCATCAGCTTCGCCGGCGTGGCGCTCGTCATTCCGCCCGGCCGGTTGGGGATGTCGATCGGGGATCTGGCCGCCCTCCTCGCCGCCGTGGGCGGCGCGGCCGCCGCGCTGGTGATCTGGTCCCTGTCGACGACGGAGCCCGCGCAGCGGCAGATGTTCTATTTCTCGCTCTTCGCGGTGGTGCTTGCGGCGGTCCCGCTGCCATGGACATGGCAGACGCCGCGTGCGATCGAGCTCGTTCAGATCGGCGTCACCGCCGCCTTCATCATTGCCGGCCAATATTTCTATGCCAAGGCCTTCATCCTGGCCCCCGGCGACAAGGTGAACACCTGGAGCTACATGTCGATCGTGTTCGCCGCGATCATCGGGCGTGCCGTCTGGGCCGAACCGATTCTCGTCACGACCTGCGTGGGGGCCGCGCTGATCGTCCTGGGTGCCCGTCTGGCATCGAGGACGCGGCCGGAGAGGGCTCCCGCGTGCCGTTCGGGGACCGGAACCGACATGTGACGGCGGCCGCCTGGCCCCGTCCCTTCTGCGCAGGCGGCACAGGGAAGCTTGAAGCTGCGGCTGCCGCGAAAGGCTCCGCCCCACATCGCGTCGAACGCTCGCCGCCGCCGGAGAACATCCGCCCCGTTCTGCCGTTCCGGCACGGGAAGATCCTTCTCCTTCACCGGAAAAGAACGCACAATATAGTCTATTGATTTTATAGACTATAAGCACCTATGACTCTCTGTGCCGCCCATGCCGGCCGAGGGAGTGCGGAATGAGCGAGCTTGCCATCGTCGGGGTCTCCGGCAGCGTGACGCGGCCCTCGCGCACCACCGCGCTGGTGCGGGCGGTGCTGGACCGGCTCGAGGCGCGCAGCGGCCTGACGCCGCGGCTGATCGAATTGGTCGATGCGGCGCCGCATCTGTTCTCCGCCCTCACCTGGGACCGGGTGGCGGGCGAGGCGCGCGCCATCGTCCGCGCGGTGGAGCAGGCCGACCTCCTGGTGGTCGGCACGCCCGTCTACCGCGCCTCCTATACCGGCGCGCTGAAGCACCTGTTCGACCTCGTCCACCACGCCACCTTCGCCGGCAAGCCGGTGCTGCTCGCCGCCACCGGCGGCACGCCGCTGCACGGTCTCGTCACCGAGCACCAGCTCCGGCCCCTGTTCGGCTTCCTCAACGCCCTGACGCTGCCGACCACGATCTACGCCGTCGAGGCCGACTTCGACGGACACCGCCTCGCCAGCCCCAGGATCGCCGAGCGCATCGAGCGGGCGGTGGGCGAGGCGCTGGAGCAGGTCGGCCGGCGGCCGGGCGCGGAGGAAGCCGACCGGCGCCCGGTCCTCGCCGCCGGCTGAGGCCTTTCCCAACCAACGCCACACCAGAGAGCCGCCATGACCCTGACCAACGCCCTGTCCCCTGCCCGCGAGCCGGTCAAGTTCGCCTATTGGGTGCCCAACGTCTCGGGCGGGCTGGTGATCAGCAAGATCGAGCAGCGCACCGGGTGGGATATCGACTACAACAGGAAGCTGGCTGAGATCGCCGAGGCCAGCGGCTTCGACTATGCGCTGAGCCAGATCCGCTTCACCGCCGGCTATGGCGCCGAGTTCCAGCACGAGCCGGTCGCCTTCAGCCAGGCCCTGCTCGCGGCCACAACACGCCTCAAGGTGATTGCCGCGCTGCTGCCCGGGCCGTGGAACCCGGCGGTGGCGGCCAAGCAGATCGCCACGATCAACAACCTCTATGGCGGGCGCGTCGCGGTCAACGTGGTCAGCGGCTGGTTCCGCGGCGAGTTCGCCGCCATCGGCGAGCCCTGGCTCGACCATGACGAGCGCTACCGGCGCTCGGAGGAGTTCATCCGGGCGCTGCGCGGCATCTGGGCCGAGGACAACTTCACCTTCCGCGGCGATTTCTATCGCTTCAGCAATTACAGCCTGAAGCCCAAGCCCATCGACCCGCAGCCGGAGGTGTTCCAGGGCGGCTCCTCGCGCGCCGCCCGCGACATGGCCTCGCGCGTGTCGGACTGGTATTTCACCAACGGCAACACGCCCGAGGAGATCGCCAAGCAGGTCGACGACATCCGGGCCAAGGCGGCGGCGAACAACCATTCGGTCCGGATCGGCGTCAACGCCTTCGCCATCGCCCGCGAAACCGAGGCCGAGGCGCGGCGGGTGCTGGCCGAGATCATCGACAAGGCCGATCCGGAGGCGGTCAACGCCTTCGGCCACGAGGTCAAGAATGCCGGCAAGGCTTCCCCGGAAGGCCAGGGCAACTGGGCCAGGTCCGGCTTCGAGGACCTCGTCCAGTACAATGACGGCTTCCGCTCCAACCTGATCGGCACGCCCGAGCAGATCGCCGAGCGCATCCTCGCCCTCAAGGCCGCCGGCGCCGACCTGATCCTGCTCGGCTTCCTGCATTTCCAGGAGGAGGTCGAGCATTTCGGCAAGCACGTCATCCCGCTGGTGCGCCAGCTCGAGGCAGAGCGCCCGCTCGCCGTCGCGGCCGAGTGAGGCCAGCCATGATCGAGGCCCTGGGACCTCTCGGCATGCAATGGGAGATGGTCGTGGCCGGGGCCGCCTTCGGCGTCGCGGCGGATGATTTCGCCTCGCCCGCCGCCGAGGTTCCGACGGCTGCCGCGCCGGGCGGAGAGCCGGCTCTGGCCCTGGACGGCATCAGCCTCGCCTTCGGCGGCGTCGCCGCCCTCACCGGGGTCGACCTCGCCGTGCAGCCCGGCGAGATCCGTGCCGTCATCGGCCCGAACGGCGCCGGCAAGAGCTCGCTGATCAACGTCATCAGCGGCATCTACCGTCCCGATCGCGGCCGGGTGCGCCTCGGCGGCCGCAGCTTCGCCGCCGTGCCGACCGAGCGGCTCGCCCGGCTCGGCATTGCCCGCACCTTCCAGAACCTCGCCCTGTTCCCCGGCCTCAGCGTGCGCGACAATGTCGCCGCCGGCCGCGTCGCCGCCGGCCGGTCCGGCGTGGTCGGCCAGGTGCTGGGCCTGCCCCGAGCCCGGCGCGAGCGCGCCGACGCCCTCGAGCGCTCGCTCGGCGTGATCGAGTTCCTGCATCTCGATGGCGTGCGCGGCCGGCCGGTCGGCACCCTGCCCTACGGCCTGCAGAAGCGGGTCGAGCTCGCCCGCGCCCTGGTGGCCGAGCCGAGGATCCTGCTGCTCGACGAGCCCATGGCCGGCATGACCGCGACGGAGAAACGCGAGATGAGCGGCTTCGTGCGCGCGGCGCGCGAGCGCTTCGGCACCACCGTGATCCTGATCGAGCACGACATCGGCGTGGTGATGGGCCTCTCCGACCGCGTCGCCGTGCTCGACCACGGCCGCAAGATCGCCGACGGCACGCCGGACGCGGTGCGCGCCGACCCGGCGGTGATCGACGCCTATCTCGGCGTCGCCCATCAAGACGACGAGGAGGGCGACACTCGGGACGACGCCCGCAACGACGCGGGGAGGGCGGCGTGATCGGCGACATCGACTTCGCCTTCTTCACCGAGGTCCTGGTCGGCGGCCTGCTCTCCGGCGTGATGTACTCGCTCGTCGCCATCGGCTTCGTGCTGATCTACAAGACCTCGGGCGTCCTCAACTTCGCCCAGGGCGCCATGCTGCTGTTCGCGGCGCTGACCTTCGTCAGCCTGGTGGAGCGGGGCGTGCCCTTCGCGCTCGCCCTGGCGCTTACGTCGGCGGCCATGGTGCTGCTCGGCATCGCCATCGAGCGCACGGTGCTGCGGCCGCTGGTCAACAAGCCGCCGATCACCCTGTTCATGGCGACGCTCGGGCTCTCCTACGTCATCGAGGGCGCGGCGCAACTCCTCTGGGGCACGCAGGTCCACGGCCTCGACCTCGGCATCGACGACACGCCGCTGGAGATCTCGGGCGTGTTCGTCTCCACCTTCGACCTCTTCGCCGCCGGGGTGGCGGCGGTCATGGTCGGCCTGCTCACCGCCTTCTTCCGCTTCACCCGCACCGGCCTCGCCTTCCGGGCGGTGGCGGACGACCCGTTCGCCGCCTTCGCCGTCGGCCTGCGCCTGCCGCGCATCTGGGCGACGGTGTGGACCGCCGCCGGCGTGGTCGCCCTGGTCGCCGGCCTGCTCTGGGGCGCGCGGCTCGGCGTGCAGTTCTCGCTCTCCCTGGTGGTGCTGAAGGCCTTGCCCGTGCTGGTGCTCGGCGGCTTCGATTCCATCCTCGGCGCCATCGTCGGCGGCCTGATCATCGGCGCCTCGGAGAAGCTCGCCGAGGTCTATGTCGGCCCGTTCTTCGGCGGCGGCATCGAGAGCTGGTTCGCCTATGTGGTGGCGCTCGCCTTCCTGCTCATCCGCCCGGCCGGCCTGTTCGGCCAGAAACGCGTCGAGAGGGCCTGAGCGATGGCGAGCCGCGATGCCGCGAGTCCCCTCCGCCGCCTGCCCGCCTGGCTCGGCCCGGCGCTGCTGCTCGCCCTCGCCTATGGCGTGGTGCCGCTGGTCGGCTCGAGCTATCTCTTCGAGGCGATCCTGATCCCCTTCCTCGCCCTGTCGCTCGCCGCGCTCGGCCTCAACCTGCTCACCGGCTATGCCGGCCAGCTCTCGCTGGGGACGGCGGCGTTCATGGCGGTCGGCGCCTTCGCCGCCTACAACGTCAACCTGCGGGTCGAGGGCCTGCCGCTCCTCGCCAGCCTCGTCCTCGCCGGCCTGGCGGCCGCGGCGATCGGCCTCGTCTTCGGCCTGCCGAGCCTGCGCCTGCGCGGCTTCTACCTCGCCGTCTCGACGCTGGCGGCACAGTTCTTCGTGCAATGGGCGCTGACCAAGTTCGGCTGGTTCTCCAACGACAATCCCTCCGGCGTCATCGACGCCCCGCCGCTGACCCTGTTCGGCCTCGCCTTCGACGGCCCGGTCGGGCGCTATCTCTTCGCCCTCACCGTGGTGGTGGCGCTCACCGCCTTCGCCCTGCGCCTGGTCGGCACGCCGACCGGCCACAACTTCATCGCCGTGCGCGACAACGAGCTCGCGGCACGGGTGATCGGCGTGCCGGTGCTCCGCACCAAGCTGCTCGCCTTCGCCGTCTCCTCCTTCATCATCGGCGTCGCCGGCGTGCTCTGGGCCTTCGCCTATCTCCGCACGGTCGAGCCGGCCGGCTTCAATCTCGACCGGTCCTTCCAGATCCTGTTCATCATCATCATCGGCGGCCTCGCCTCGATCCGCGGCGCCTTCCTCGGCGCGGCGCTGATCGTGGTGTTCCCGCTGATCCTCTCGCGGCTCGGCAGCGCCGTCTTCGGCGGCCTGTTCGATTCCGGCGTGCTCGACATGAGCCAGCGCATCGTGCTCGGCGCGCTGATCATCCTGTTCCTGATCGCCGAGCCGGACGGCCTCGCCGCCCTGTGGGACCGGCTGGGCAGACGCCTGTCACGAAGTCCCTAACTCTTTGAAAAATCGAAACTTCACCCCGATCAACGCCCGGAGTCCGTCCATGCCGATCCTGTCGTCCCTGCGAGCCGCCGCCCTCGGCGCCTCGCTCGCCCTCGCCGGGGCCCTGCCGGCCCTGTCGCCGGCGCTCGCCGACGAGCAGTTCTTCCCGCTGCAGAGCTACCGCGTCGGCCCCTATGCCGCCGGCGGCACCGGCTTCTTCGGCGGCTTCATCGACTATCTCAACCTGATCAACATCCGCGACGGCGGCGTCAACGGCGTCAAGCTGACCTGGGACGAGGGCGAGACCCAGTACGAGGTCGAGCGCGGCGTCGAAGTCTACGAGCGCCTGAAGAGCCGGCCGGGCATCGCCGCCTGGAACCCGCTCTCGGTCGGCATCGCCTATGCCATGATCGACCGCATCACGCAGGACAAGGTGCCGCTGATCACCATCAACCACGGCCGCACCGATTCCACCGACGGGCGCGTCTTCCCCTACGTGTTCCCGCTGCTGCTGAACCCCTACAGCGAGACTTCCGGCATCATCAACTACATCGCCGGCAAGGTCGGCGGCCTCGACAATCTCAAGGGCCGGAAGATCGTGGTGCTCTACCACGGCTCGCCCTACGGCAAGGAAACCATCCCGATCTACGAGCTGCTCGCCAAGACATACGGCTTCGACGTGCAGCAGATCGAGGTGCCGCATCCCGGCAACGAGCAGCAGTCGCAATGGCTGACCATCCGCCGGGCCAAGCCCGACTATGTCGTGCTGCGCGGCTGGGGCGTGATGAACCCGGTCGCCCTCAAGACGGCGCAGAAGGTCGGCTTTCCCGCCGACCATATCGTCGGCAACGTCTGGTCCAATTCCGAGGAGGACGTGATCCCGGCCGGCGACGCCGCCAAGGGCTACACCGCCATCACCACCCAGGCCTCCGGCAACACCTACCCCGTCGTGCAGGAGATCGTGAAGACGGTCTACGGCGCCGGCAAGGGCAACCTGGAGGACAAGAAGCGCATCGGCTCGGTCTACCACAATCTCGGCATCGTCAACGGCATCCTCAATGTCGAGGCGATCCGCATCGCCCAGGAGCGCTTCGGCCACCGCACCCTCACCGGCGACGAGGTGCGCTGGGGCTTCGAGCACCTGAAGCTCGATCCCGCCCGCGTCGAGGCGCTGGGCGCCAAGGACCTGTTCCACTCCATCAACGTCACCTGGGACAACCACGAGGGCGACGGCTACGTCACCTTCCAGCAGTGGGACGGGTCGAAGTGGAAGGTGGTGTCGGACTGGATCGCACCGGACTGGGCCCTGCTGCGCCCGATCATCGAAAAATCGTCCGAAGCCTACGCCGCCCAGCACGGCATCAAGCTGCGCACCGCGGCGGATGCGGAAGGGGTGACGAACTGAGGATATCTCGCCGCGGGGGTTCAGTCGCCGGGCACGCGAACCTCTCCGCGTCATGGGCGGACTTGATCCGCCCATCCACGCGACCACCGGCAGCGCCATGGAAGGCTCCGGCCGTCGTCACGTGAACACGGCAATCGTCGCGGTCGCCGCGCGATCGAATTCGATCGCGCTGGGATGGACGGATCAAGTCCGTCCATGACGGCGAGGTTCTCGTGCACGACCCACAGGCCGCCAGCGTCTCGGTCCTTCCTGCCCTCAGGAGCATCCCATGCCCAACGACACCCCCCTCCTCACCGTCGACGGCATCGAGGCGACCTACAACCACGCGATCGTCGCGCTGCACGGCGTCAGCCTGACGGTGCGCCAGGGCGAGATCCGGGCGCTGCTCGGGGCGAACGGCGCGGGCAAGACCACGACGCTGAAGGCCGTCTCCAACCTGCTGCCGGCAGAGCGTGGCAAGGTCACCGCCGGGCGCATCCGGTTCGACGGCCACGACGTGGCGCGCACCGGCCCGGCCGACCTCGTCCGGCTCGGCCTGGCGCAGGTGCTGGAAGGCCGGCACTGCTTCCGATCGCTCTCCGTCGAGGAGAACCTCGTGACCGGCGGGCTGGGCCGCGGCTCCGGCCGGGCCGACATCGCCCGCGACCTCGACCGCGTCTACGCCCTGTTCCCGCGCCTCCGGGACAAGCGCGCCACCGCAGCGGGGCTCGCCTCAGGCGGCGAGCAGCAGATGACCGCGATCGGCCGGGCCCTGATGTCGCGCCCCCGGCTGCTCGTGCTCGACGAGCCCTCGATGGGCCTTGCGCCGCTGGTGGTGCAGGGCATCTTCCGGGCGCTCGTGGCGCTCAACCGCGCGGAGGGCCTGTCGATCCTGGTGGCGGAGCAGAACTCCACCATCGCCCTGCGCCACGCCCACCGCGCCACCGTGCTTGAGAACGGCGCCGCCGTGCTCGAAGGCAGCGCGGCGGAGCTGCGCGCACGCGACGACATCAAGACCTTCTACCTCGGCGAGGGCTCGATCGCGGGCGCCCGGCTGCGCGCGGTCGAGCCGACGCTGCCCTGACACGCTGACCCCTGGAGAGACCACATGACCATCGCAAGCACCGCAGATCCCGCCACCTCGACCCCGCTCGCCGGCGTGCCCGGCGTGCCGCGCCCGACCCGGCCGGCGCATGTGATCGCCGACGACGCCGAGGCCCTTGCCGTCGCCGAGCGCCTGGCAAAAGGCTTCGCCGAGGGCGCCTCGGAGCGCGACCGCACCCGCCGCTGGCCGGTGGAGGAGCTCGACACCTTCTCCCAGAGCGGGCTCTGGTCGATCAACGTGCCCAGGCGCTTCGGCGGGCCGGAGGTCTCCTACGTCACGCTGTCGCGGGTGATCGCCATCGTCTCCGCCGCCGATCCCTCGCTCGGCCAGATCCCGCAGAACCATCTCGGCGTGGTCGCCGCCATCCGCACCGTCTCGGACGAGGCGCAGCAGAAACTGCTGTTCGCCGAGGTGCTGCACGGCACCCGCTTCGGCAACGCCTTCTCCGAATTCGGCTCCAAGCGCGCCGCCGACTTCGAGACCCGGTTCGCCGATGCCGGCGACCACGTCGTCGTCACCGGCCGCAAGTTCTATTCCAGCGGCGCGCTGCTCGCCCATCTCGTGCCGATCGTCGCGCTCGACGGCGAGGGCCGCGCCTGGTACGCCGTCGCCGAGCGCGACGCGCCCGGCCTCACCGTCATCGACGACTGGTCGAGCTTCGGCCAGAAGACGACGCTGAGCGGCACGGTGGTGCTCGACGGCGTCAAGGTGCCCAAGACCCATCTCGTGCCCGGCTACAAGGGCTATGACCGGCCGACCGCGGACGGCGCCATCTTCCAGATCATCCAGGCGGCGGTGGATACCGGCATCGCCAAGGCGGCGATCGAGGAGACCATCGCCTTCGTGCGCACCGGCTCGCGCCCCTGGATCGACAGCGGCCTCGAGCACGCCTGGCAGGATCCCTACACGATCCAGGCCGTCGGCGACCTGACGCTGCGCCTGCACGCCGCCGAGGCGCTGCTCGATGCCGCCGGCCGGGCGGTCGACCGCGCCGTGGCCGAGCCGAACGCCGAGACGGTGGCGCAGGCCCAGATCGCCGTGGCCGAGGCCAAGGTGCTCAGCACCGAGATCGCCATCGCCGCCACCAACAAGCTGTTCGAGCTCGCCGGCACCCGCTCCACCCTGGCCGAGCACAATCTCGACCGCCACTGGCGCAACGCCCGCACCCACACCCTGCACGATCCGGTGCGCTGGAAATACGCCATTCTCGGCAACTACGCCCTCAACGGCGTCAAGCCGCCGCTGCACGCCTGGAGCTGAGGGGGCGCGAGGGAGCAGGGAAGCGTCGGGCGCGGCGGCGGTTTTTCCCTCCCCACAAGGGAGGGGAAAAACGAGCGTCGCGCCTCCAGCCGTGAGGCGAGCAGCGGAGAACGCCTTTCCCCCTATCCCCCCTTCGCCTGGACATAGGCATCGATCAGCTGGCGAAACCGCGTCGGGCCGAAGCTAGCGAAATGGCCGCCATGGACGATGCGCGGCTGCAGGCTGCGCAGGCGCTTCAGCGTCGCGACATAGACGGCGATATCGGAGTGATAGCAGTCGTCGACCAGCGGGCCGTCATAGACCACGTCCTGGGCGAAGAGCGTGCCGGTCTTCTCCTCCCACAGCGAGACATGGCCCGGCGAATGGCCGGGCGTGTGCAGCACGGTGAGGGTGCGGTCGCCGAGGTCGATGCGATCGCCGTCCTCGACCAGCGCGGTCGCCGGCGCCGGCTCGATGCGGTAGGCCCGCGCGTCCCAGCCGGGCGGCAGGCCAAGGAACATCTGCGCATCGCCCGAGCCGGACGCATAGTCGGCAAACAGGGTCGCCGCGTTGGTCGGCCGGGCCAGGATCGGCGCCTCGACCGGGTGGGCCAGGCGTTCCTCGAACTCGGCGGCCGCGCCGATATGGTCGAAATGGGTGTGGCTGAGCAGCAGCGTCAGCGGCCGCCCGCTCAGGGCCGGGACGTGGCGGCGCAGCGGCACGGCGCCGAGCCCGGCATCGATCAGGAGGTCGCGGTCGCGGCCGTGGATCAGCCACATGTTGCAGCGGAAGAACGGCGGCACCCAGGGCTCGTGCACCAGGGCGACGCCGTCGGCGAAGGGGATGGCCTCGTACCAGGCCTCGGCCGGAATGGTCGCAAGGCTCGTCATGTCGCTCCCCCGCTCGCGGCCCTAAGGGAACGCTTTAGCAGGCCGGGCGCCGCCGGCATAGGCATCGGGCAGAGCCCGGAAGAGAGCGGTGCCGCCTGTTTTCCGGCCGCGGGACATCGCGGTCGCAATCCGCCGGGCAATGCCGTATCATCGACCCGGCACAGGAAACGCCGACGCCGATGCGGTCGACATCGGGGAGCGTTGCAGCGCCGGCGGCCATTCCTGCGCTGCAGCGCATGATGCTTCGCCCGGAGGATGGCCATGCCGCTCAATTTCCCGAACGCCAGCCGAAGCTACGATGCGGCGCGCCAGAGCGTCTGCTTCTGGGGTCATGATTCGGCCTTCGAGATTGCCTTCTATGTCGGCGAGGACGCCCTGCGCGTCATCAGCCCGCAGGCGCAGCCGGGGGAGGTGGCGCTGCTGGAGGCGTTCGATGCCAACCGACCGCGGATCCAGCAGGCGGCGTCCAGGGCCTATGCCCGCAGGCGCCAGAGCTTCTACCACCTGACCGCGCCGGACTTCTGAGGACGGGATCTGCGGCGGCGGGCCTCTCCCGCCTTCGCAGCTGCGAGAATAAATCCTTGGCACTCATATCAATCGAGTGCCAAAGAGCGTAGAGACAGGGACCGGCGCGCCGATGCGCGCCCAGCCCGAAAGGGGCCCCCTATGACATTCCGCCCTCTGCACGATCGGGTCGCCATCCGGCGCCTCGAAGGCGACGACAGGTCCAAGGGTGGGATCATCATCCCCGACACGGTCAAGGAGAAGCCGCAGGAGGGCGAGGTCGTCGCCATCGGACCGGGCACCCGCGACGACGCCGGCAAGCTCATCCCCGTCGACCTCAAGGTCGGCGACATCGTGCTGTTCGGCAAATGGTCCGGCACCGAGCTCAAGATCGACGGCGAGGACCTCCTGATCATGAAGGAGGCCGACATCATGGGCGTCGTCGACAAGCCGAAGGCCGCTGCGAAAGCCGCCTGACGTCTCGCCCTGCAATCGTCGTCAAGACCAATCGGAGCACCCGTCATGGCTGCCAAGACCGTCAAATTCTCCAGTGAAGCCCGCGACGCCATGCTGCGCGGCGTCGAGATCCTCAACAATGCCGTCAAGGTGACGCTCGGGCCCAAGGGCCGCAACGTCATCATCGACCGCTCCTACGGCGCGCCCCGCATCACCAAGGACGGCGTCACCGTCGCCAAGGAGATCGAGCTCGCCGACAAGTTCGAGAACATGGGCGCCCAGATGGTGCGCGAAGTGGCCTCGAAGACCAACGACCTCGCCGGCGACGGCACCACGACCGCCACGGTCCTGGCGGCCTCGATCATCCGCGAGGGCGCCAAGTTCGTCGCCGCCGGCATGAACCCGATGGACCTCAAGCGCGGCGTCGACATGGCGGTGCTCGCGGTGGTCAGGGATATCGAGGCGCGCGCCAAGAAGGTGCAGTCGTCCGAGGAGATCGCCCAGGTCGGCACCATCGCCGCCAATGGCGACGCCTCCGTCGGCGCGATGATCGCCAAGGCGATGAAGAAGGTCGGCAACGAGGGCGTGATCACGGTCGAGGAGGCCAAGAGCGCCGAGACCGAGCTCGACGTGGTCGAGGGCATGCAGTTCGACCGCGGCTACCTCTCGCCCTACTTCGTCACCAATGCCGAGAAGATGTCGGTGGAGCTGGAGGACGCCTATCTCCTGATCCACGAGAAGAAGCTGTCTGGCCTGCAGTCGCTGCTGCCCCTGCTCGAGGCCGTGGTGCAGACCGGCAAGCCGCTGCTGATCGTCTCCGAGGACGTCGAGGGCGAGGCGCTGGCGACGCTCGTCGTCAACAAGCTGCGCGGCGGCCTGAAGGTGGCGGCCGTCAAGGCGCCGGGCTTCGGCGACCGCCGCAAGGCCATGCTGGAGGATATCGCCACGCTGACCGCCGGCCAGGTCGTGTCCGAGGATCTCGGCATCAAGCTGGAGACCGTCACGCTCGACATGCTCGGCCGGGCCAAGCGGGTGCGCATCGACAAGGAGACGACCACCATCATCGACGGCGCCGGCAAGAAGAAGGACATCGAGGCCCGCGTCGCGCAGATCAAGGCGCAGATCGAGGAGACGACCTCCGACTACGACAAGGAGAAGCTGCAGGAGCGCCTGGCCAAGCTCTCCGGCGGCGTCGCCGTCATCCGCGTCGGCGGAGCCACCGAGATCGAGGTCAAGGAGAAGAAGGACCGCATCGACGACGCCCTCAACGCCACCCGCGCCGCGGTGCAGGAAGGCATCGTCCCCGGCGGCGGCGTCGCCCTGCTGCGCGCCAAGGCGGCGGTGGCCAAGCTCACCTCCGACAATTCCGACATCCGCGCCGGCATCAGAATCGTCGAGCGGGCGCTCGAGGCTCCGATCCGGCAGATCGTCGAGAATTCCGGCGTCGAAGGCTCGACCGTGGTGGGCAAGCTCCTGGAAGCCAAGGATCCGAACACCGGCTTCGACGCCCAGGGCGAGACCTATGTCAACATGATCGAGGCCGGCATCGTCGATCCCGCCAAGGTGGTGCGCACCGCCCTGCAGGATGCAGGATCGGTGGCGGCGCTGCTGATCACCACCGAGGCGATGATCGGCGAGGCCCCGCAGAAGGACGCGCCGGCCGCCGCGGCCCCCGGCGGCATGGGGTACTGAGCGCGGCGCGGCGGGGACCGGCCAGCCCCCTCCCCGCCGCGACGCCAGAAGGGGGCGGCGTCCCGCCCTCCTATCATCCGCCGAAAGGAACATGCGCCGTGGCCCCGAAAGACTCGAACGCCTCGAAGGAGCTTCTGAACGAGCGCAAGGTCCTGCTGGCCAGGACGGCGCGCCTGCGCGAGCTTCGCCTCGCCAAGGAGGCAGAGGAACGGGAGGCGGCGGGCGCCGCGCCGCCGAAGAAGCCGGCGGTGCGCAAGCCGGCCAAGAAGAAGCGGGCGCCGGCCGCCTGGCCGTGGTGACCGCGCGGCCAGACGCCCGGCTTCGACAGGCCGCCCCATGCTGATCCGATACGGCTACGACATCACCGTCACCTGCCCGCAGCCGACGCCGATGGTGTGCCTGCTGGCGGTGCGTGACGAGAGGGCCGCCGACATGCGGGCGGCCGAGCAGCTGGTCACCACGCCGAACGTGCCGACCACGAGCTATCGCGACCTGTTCGGCAACACCTGCCGCCGCATGGTGGCGCCGGCCGGCGACTTCTCGATCTGGGGCGACGGCACGATCTGGGACGGCGGGAGGCCCGACCCGGTCGACTGGAGCGCGGCGGAGATCCCGGTCGCGGCCCTGCCGGACGCCTGCCTCGTCTACCTCATGGGCAGCCGCTATTGCGAGACCGACAGGCTGAGCCAGATCGCCTGGGACCTGTTCGGGCAGGTCGGCCCCGGCTGGGCCCGCGTCCAGGCCGTCTGCGACTTCACCAACCGGCACATCACCTTCGGCTACCACAATGCCCGCGCCACCCGCACGGCGTTCGAGGCGTATCAGGAGCGGATCGGCGTCTGCCGCGACTATGCGCACCTGGCCATCGCGCTGCTGCGCTGCCTGAACATCCCGGCGCGCTACGTCAACGGCTATCTCGGCGATATCGGCGTGCCGATCGTCGACCCGATGGATTTCAGCGCCTGGATCGAAGTCTATCTCGGCGGCCGCTGGCTGACGTTCGACCCGCGCAACAACGTGCCGCGCATCGGCCGCATCGTCGTCGCGCTGGGACGGGACGCGGCGGACATCCCGCTGATCAACTCGTTCGGCCCGCATGTGCTGAGATCGTTCCGCGTCTGGGCCTACGAGGTCGCCGACCTGCCGCGGCCCGCGGCCGGCCCCTGAATCCCGGGACGTCCGCCGGGCGCGCGACGGCAGATGCGGAAATAGATCGGATTCGGCTGGGCCGGGCTGCTATGCTGCGGCGATGACGCGCCCCGATTTCCAGGCGGAAGCCGAGATGTTCTCCAATGTCCGCAAGCTCGGCTGGCGGCGGGCGCCGATGAAATATCGGCGCTTTGCCAATCTCGCCCTGGCCGTCAAGTGCGCGGTCGAAGACATGGACGACGCTCCCAGCCAGATCATCATCCGCACCGAGAGCGAGGATTTCACCGGCAGCGCCATCCGCACGCTCTACGACAGCGAAAGCTTCCCCCTGGACCGCAAGGCGTTGCCCGCAGCGACCGCCGCGAAATCGTGAGGCGCGGCATCGGCCGGTCGCCTCAGGCCGGCGGCGTGCCGGCGGTCCCCTCCCCCAGCCGCGCGGGAAAGCCCGGGGCGCGCAGCGGCGTGCCGGTGGCGTCCTCCAGCAGCCTCACGATCATCGAGGACCAGGCGCCGCCGCCATAGCGGGCGCGGCCCTCGATGAAGGTCTGCTCCATCAGCCCGGCGAGCTTCAGCGGCACGCCGAGCCTTCGGCCGATCTCCATGGCGAAGCCGGCATCCTTGCAGGCGAGGTCCATGGTGAAGCCGATATCGTAGCTGCCGTTGAGGATCACCTGGCTCTCGGTCTCGTGCACGAAGCTGTTGCCGGAGCTGGCGCGGATCGCCGCGAAGGCCGCGCCGAGGTCGACACCGGCACGCGCGCAGAGCATCAGCGCCTCGCCGGCGGCGATGAGGTGGATGAAGGCGAGCATGTTGGTGACCACTTTCGTCACCGCCGCCTGCTCCAGGCCGCCGAGGCGGATCACCGCCCCGCCCATCGCCTCCAGCGCCGGGCGGTGACGCTCGAACAAAGGCTGCGGGCCGCCGGCCAGGATGGCGATCTCGCCGGATACGGCCTTGTGGACGCCCCCGGTCACCGGGCAGGCGAGCGTGTCCACACCGCGGGCCGCGGCCTTCGCCGCCAGCGCGGCGATGACGGGAAAGTCGTTGGTGCTCATCTCGATCCAGGCCGCGCCCGGGCGCAAGGCCGGCAGGGCGGCTTCCAGCACGGCGGCGGAGGCGGCGGGCGAGGGCAGGCAGGTGATGAGCGCGTCGGCCTGGCGCGCCGCCGCGGCGGGCCCCTCCGCCCAGGCGGCGCCGGCGGCGAGCAGCGGCTCGGCACGGGCGGCGTCGAGGTCGTGCACGGCAAGCGGGAAGCCGGCGCGCCGCAAGCTCATGGCGAGTGGGCGGCCGAGATGGCCGAGGCCGACGAAGGCGTAATTCATGGGTCCCTCTCAGCCGAGCGGCTCGTCGGCCATTTCCAGGTGGAGCCGTCCGTCCGCGGGATAGGGATGGGCGAGCGCCACGGCCTCGTCGAGCTCGACGCCGAGCCCCGGCGCGGTGGGCACGAGGACATGGCCGTCCTCCCAGCGGATCGGCGTCTTGAGAAGCTCGGCATGGAAGCCGCCCCAGCGCTCGATGCTCTCCAGGATCAGGAAATTCGGGATCGAGGCGGCCAGGTGGATGTTGGCGGCGCCGACCACCGGGCCGCAGTAGAGGTGCGGCGCCACCTGCACGTAATGCGCCTCGGCCATGGCGGCGATCTTGCGCGCCTCGAGCAGGCCGCCGACCCGGCCGAGATTCATCTGCAGGATGGCGGCGGCCCCGGTCGCGAGCACCCGGGCGAACTCATACTTCGTGGTCAGCCGCTCGCCGGTGGCGACCGGTATCGAGGTGGCGCGGGCGACGCGGGCCATCTCCTCCGGCATCTCCGGCGGCACCGGCTCCTCGAACCAGAGCGGGTCGTAGGGCTCCAGCCGCTTGGCGAGGCGGATGGCGCCGGCCGGGGTGAACTGGCCGTGGGTGCCGAACAGCAGGTCGGCGCGGGTGCCGACCGCCTGGCGCATCAGCTTGACGAAGCGCTCGGAGAGCTCCAGGGAGGCAAGGTCGGGCTGGCGCGGATCGAAGGCGGAATAGGCCCCGGCCGGGTCGAACTTCACCGCGGTGAAGCCCTGGGCGACATAGTCGAGCGCCCGCTCGGCCGAGCGCTCGGCATCGTGGTAGATCGCCTCGCTCTCCCCCTCCTCCGGATAGATGTAGGTATAGGTCCTGAGGCGCTCGCGCACCCGCCCGCCGAGGAGGTCGCAGACCGGCCGGCCCGCCGCTTTGCCGGCGATGTCCCAGCAGGCCATCTCCAGGCCGCTCATCACGCCCATGAGGGACACGTCCGGCCGCAGCGTGTAGCCGGACCCGTGCACGCGGCGCCACAGCGCCTCGATCTGCCTCGGGTCCTGGCCGGCGAAGCGACGGGCGAACACGTCCTCGATCATCCCAGCCACCACATGCGGGCCGAAGGTGGCGGCATAGACCTCGCCGACACCCTCGATGCCGCAGGCGGTGGTGAGCTTGAGGAAGATGAAATAGCGCCCGCCCCAGCCCGGCGGCGGGTTGCCGACGACGAAGACGCGGACGCTGTCGAGCTTCATGGCGAATTCCTTCAGCAGCGGGCGTCGCGCCGGATCAGCTCGGCCGCCTTGTGGGCGACCATGATGGTGGGCGCGTTGGTGTTGCCCGAGGTGATGGAGGGGAAGACCGAGGCGTCGACCACCCTCAGCCCCTCGACGCCGTGGACGCGCAGCGCCGCATCGACCACGGCGCTGGCCGGGTCGGGGCCCATGCGGCAGGTGCCGACGGGATGGAACACCGTGCCGCAGCGGGCGCGGAAATCGGCGAGGATGGCTTCGTCGTCCATGGTCTCGATCGTCGGGGTGAGCGGCGCGGCGACGAGGTCGCGGATCGCCGCCGTGCGCACCAGCGCCTGCATGAAGCGGCCGCCGGCGACGACGTCGGCGAAGTCCTTGGAGGTCGAGAGCGAGTTGGGCCGGATCTGCGGCGGCCGGCGCGGGTCGGGCGAGGCGATGTCGATGCGGCCGCGGCTGGTCGGCCGGCAGGGCTGGTAGGAGAGGATGAACCCGGGGAAGGGATCCGGGTTCATCAGCGGCCGCGTGCCCTCCGGCGCCGTCGTGTAGGTGACCGGGTTGAAATAGAGCTGCAGGTCGGGCGCCCGGCTGTCCGGGCCGGCGCGCACGAAGCCGCCGCACTGGTTGACGCTGAGGCTGAGCGTGCCGCGGCGGGTGAGGACGTAGCGCAGGCCCGCCCCGAGCTTGCCCCACCACGAATGCAGCTCGTCGTTCAGCGTCGGCTGCGTCGCCCGGTAGCGATAGGTGACGGCGAGATGGTCCTGCAGATGGCCGCCGACCGCCGGCCGGTCGACCTGCACCGCGATGCCGTGCTCCTGCAGGAGCGCGCCCGGGCCGATGCCGGAGAGCTGCAGGAGCTGCGGGGAGGCGATGGCGCCGGCGCTGAGGATGACGGCGATGCGGGCCTGCGCCCGCCTGACCTCGCCGCCCTGCTGATAGTCGACGCCCTCGGCACGGCCGCCGGCCAGCACGATGCGGGTCGCCAGCGCCTGCGTCTCCAGCCGCACGCCGGGCCGGCGCAGCGCCGGACGCAGGAAGGCGTCGGCGGCCGAGCAGCGCAGGCCGCGACGCCGGGTGATGGCGTAGACGCCGACGCCCTCGGGCGAAGCGCCGTTGAAATCGTCGGTCTCGGGCAGGCCGAGCTCGCGGGCGGCGTCGAGAAAATGGCGCTTCAGCGGATGCACCTCGTCGCCGACATCGGCGACCGCCAGGGGACCGGGCGTCCGCACCCGGCCCGCACGGTCGATGCGGCCCTCGAAGCCGGCGAAGACCGGCTCGACATCGGCCCAGCCCCAGCCGGGATTGCCTTCGTCGCGCCAGTCGTCGAAGTCGTGCGGCAGGCCGCGGCAATAGACCAGGGCATTGATCGAGCTGGAGCCGCCGACCACCCGGCCGCGCGGCCAATAGGCGCGCCGGTCGCCGAGCCCGCGGTCCGGCTCGGCCTGGTACTTCCAGTTGACACGGCCGTCGAAGAAGATGCGGCCATAGCCGATCGGCGTCTTGATCCAGAAGCGTCGGTCGTGCCCGCCCGCTTCCAGCACCAGCACGCTGTGGCGCCCGTCCTCGCTGAGGCGGTCGGCCAGGACGCAGCCGGCCGAGCCGGCCCCGATCACGATGAAGTCGAACGACTCGGCCATGCGCCCTGCTTTGCCGGCTCTGCTCACGGCCATCGACCCTGAGACCAGCCGAGGAGCAAATCAAACGAAAGAAAGAGCCCCTGAGGGGGCAGAAAAATAGGGCCTGTCGTGATAGCAAGGGACATGCCCCACGCCCTGCCGCCGCCCAACCGCCTGCGCGCCTTCGAGGCCTCGGCCCGGCACTCGAGCTTTGCCGGCGCGGCGCGGGAGCTGAACCTCACGGCCGCGGCCGTGGGCAACCAGGTGCGCCTCCTGGAGGCCGAGCTCGGCGCGGCGCTGTTCGAGCGCCTGGCGCGAGGCCTGCGCCTCACCCAGCCCGGCGAGGCCTATCTGCCGGCCGTGCGCAAGGCGTTCGAGGACCTGCGCGCATCGACGGCCGGGCTGTTCGGGCAGAAGCGCGCCCGCATCCTGCCGGTGCGCGTGCCCGTCTCCTTCGCCACGCTCTGGCTGGCGCCCCGGCTGGAGCGCTTCCATGCGGCGCAGCCCGACATCGAGCTGCACGTGTTCTCCTCGATCTATGCCGACGGGCTGCCGGTCGGCGAATGCGACCTGGAGGTCCGCTTCGGCGAGGGGGCCTGGCCGGGCTTCCGCAGCGAGCTGCTGCGCCACGAGCCGGCGGTCGCGGTGGTCCATCGCGACCTCGCCGCGGCGGGCGATTCCGCGGCGCGCCTCGCCGCCCTGGCGCGCCTGCCGCGCATCCAGATCATGGGCCTCGCCGACAATGGCTGGGAGCGGCTGTTCGGCGAGCACGGCCTGACGCCGCCGCGCCCCTGGATCCAGGTCGATACCAGCCTCGCCGCCCTGCAGCTCGTCGCCGCCGGCCAGGGCGCGGCCATCGTGCTGGAGAGCTTCTTCGCCACGGCGGCGCGGAGCCTGCCGATCGCCCTGGCGGTCGACACGCCGCTCCTGCTCGCCGAGGCGCATCACATCCTGCTGCAGGACGGCCGGGCGCCGCGCGCCGACGCGCTGCTGTTCCGCGACTGGCTGCTGCGCGAGGGCGGCGGCTGAGCCGCACCCAAGAGGGCGCTCGAGAGCGTGATCGCTTCAAGTTGAATCGACCACGCTCTCTATCTCTTTGTTTTTACGCATTTTCTTGACGCGAACCGAGAGCCGGTTCGCTGGAAAATGCTCTAGCCGCCGACGAGCTCGGCGAGAGCCCGCCCCGCGCCCTTGGCGGCGAGGGCCTGGGCCGCGCGGGCGAAGGCGTCGCGGAAGCGCTCGCTCTCCGGCAGGCGGAGCTCGGTGAAGGGCGAGAGGTGCAAGACGGCGAGGGGATCGCCGCCGCGGATGCGGGCCCAGTCCGCCGCATCGAGGCGCGGCTCGTCGACGGGAAAGGTGGCGCCGCCGTCTTCGACGCCCAGGAGGTAGCGGGCGAAGCAGGCAAACAGGAAGGCCTCGCGCTCGAGCGGGCCGTTGCCGGCGATGAGCTGGGCGAGGGTCCTGGCGTGGAACACAACCAGCTTGGAGGCGCCGTCATGGGCGACGCGCAGCACCTGGTCGTCGATGCCGGGATTGGCGAAGCGCTCCAGCACCTGAGCCGTGAAGACCTGCGGCGAGAGGCCGGGCGGCGGCGTCACCAGCGGGATGGCGTCGAGGGTCCAGAAATCCTGCAGCAGCCTGACCAGGCGCCCGTCGCGCATGGCCTCGTTGATCAGCCGGTAGCCGAGCAGCACGGCGGGATAGGCCAGCAGCATGTGCGCCGCGTTGGACAGCCGCCCCTTGACCGCCTCGAAGGCGGCGACATCGTCGCGCAGGCTGACGCCGGCCCGCTCCAAGGGCGGGCGGCCGTTGCAGAACCGGTCTTCCATCACCCAGTTGGTGTAGCTCTCGCAGCTCGCCGGCAGCGCGTCCTCGATGCCGCTGAAGGCGTTGAGCGCCTGGCGGTCCGCCGCGGTGACGCGCGGGGCGATGCGGTCGACCATGCTGTTGGGGAAGGCGCCGTGCCGCTCGATCCAGGCGGCGAGCTCGCCGTCGCGGCGCTCGGCCAGGGCCAGGACCGCGGCGCGGCTGGTGTCGCCGTTGGACCTGAGATTGTCGCAGGACATCACCGTGAAGGGCGGCAGGCCGGCGCGGCGGCGGCGGTCCAGCGCCTCGACGAGATAGTCGAAGGCGGTGCGCGGACGCCCGGCGCCGCCGCTCTCGGCGAGCGCCTTGTCGAGGCCGTAGCCGCCCTCGGTGATGGTGAGCGAGGCGATGCGCGTCCCCGGGGCGGCGAGGCGGCGGAGCGCGGCGTCCGGGTCGGCCGGCGCATGGAGATAGTCGGCCATGGCGCCGACCACCTCGACCGCCTTCGAGCCGTCGGCGGCGAAGGCGGTGACGGTGTGGAGCCCGTCCTGGCGGCGGAAGGCCTCGGCCTTGGCGCGGGCCTCGGGTCCGTCGAGGATGCCGATGCCGCAGATCGCCCAGTCCTCGTGGCCGGGCTGCTCCAGGCAGCGCTGCACCGCGACGGCCTGGTGCACCCGGTGGAAATTGCCCACGCCGATATGGACGATGCCGGCTCGGAGCCCATCGCGGTCATAGGCCGGGACGCGCACGTGCGAGGGCAGACGGTGCAGCGTCCTGGCGCTGAGCTCGACCATGCGCTCCTCCCCCCGCCGGCCCCGACGGTCGATCGCCGCCTTCCCGGGCTGCCCATACTGCGCGGATTCCGGCGGGGCGCAACCGTTTGACCTTGGCCACGGGCGTGTCATAGTCCGCGACGGGTGCGAGGGGCGGCAAGCTCCCCGGCCGCGCAGGCGCTCTGCCGACCTGTCAGCCAATCAAAAAAATCACGGGAGGAAGCCATGTCTTGGAAATCTGGAGTGGGAGCGCTGCTGTCGACGGCGGCGCTGATCGGCGTGCTGGGAGCCGCCGCGCCGGCCGGCGCCGGCGAGTTCGACGGCGTGACCGTCAACGTCATGACGCAGACCGGCGCCATCCAGGAGCCGCTGCAGCGCCGCGCTCCCGAGTTCGAGAAGCTGACCGGCGCCAAGATCAACGTCATCGCCGTGCCCTTCTCCGACCTCTATCAGAAGGTGCTGACCGACTGGGCCAGCGGCACCAACTCGGTCGACGCCGCGGTGTTCGCGCCGCAATGGATGGTCGACTACGTCGCCGGCGGCTATCTCGAAGAGATCAGCGGACGCATCGCCAAGGATACCGCCATCCAGTGGAACGACATCGCGCCGTTCTTCCGCGACTTCTCCTCCAGCTATGGCGGCAAGACCTATCTCGTGCCGCTCGATGGCGACTTCCACATGCTCTACTACCGGACCGACGTGTTCGAGAAGGCCGGGCTGAAGCCGCCGGCGACCTGGGACGAGTATCTCGCCGATGCCAAGAAGCTCAACGGCATGGAGATCGACGGCACCAAGATCTACGGCTCCTGCATCGCCAAGAAGCGCAATGCCCAGAGCTACTGGTTCGTCACCGACGTCGTCGGCTCGATGACCCAGTCCAAGGGCACGTCCCAGGGCACCTTCTTCAACACCAAGGACATGACGCCGCTGGTGGACAACGAGGCCTTCCGCAAGGCGCTCGACTTCCTGAAGGAATCCACCCAGTACGGGCCGCCGGACGAGCTCAACCTCGACGTCAGCGACACCCGGCCGCTGTTCACCTCGGGCAAATGCGCGCTCAACCTCGACTGGGGCGATGTCGGCGTGCTCGCCGTCGACCCCGCCACCTCCAAGGTGATCGACAAGACCGGCTCGGTGATCACCCCGGGCTCCAAGGAGGTGCTGAACTGGGATACGGGCAAGCTGGAAGCCTGCACCAAGGACAATTGCCCGCACGCCATCGACGGCGTCAACCACGCGCCCTATGCGGCGTTCGGCGGCTGGAGCGGCGGCATCAACGTCAAGGCCGCCGACAAGGTCAAGGACGCGGCCTACGCCTTCTTCTCCTATCTCGGCCAGCCGGCGCAATCGAGCGTCGACGTCACCATCGGCAAGACCGGCTTCAACCCCTACCGCGTCTCGCAGCTCAGCTACAACGACGCCTGGAAGACGGGCGGCATGAGCGAGAAGGCGGCGGGCTATTATCTCGGCGCCATCCGCGCCAGCCTCGACAGCCCGAACATGATCCTCGACCTGCGCATCCCGCAGAACCAGAAATACCAGCAGGTGGTGCTGGACGAGGCGATCTCGCGCTTCCTCGCCGGCGAGATCGACAAGGAGACGACGATCAAGACCATCGTCGCCGGCTGGAACGACCTCAACGAGCAGATCGGCAAGGACGATCAGCTCAAGTTCTACAAGAGCACGCTCGGCATCAAGGACTGACCGACGCGCCCGCCCCGGGCACCGCACGGGGCGGGCGCACCGAGCGCGCCGCGCCATCCGGCCCGCCCGCGCGGCGGGCCGCGTCCTCGACACCTGCCCCCTCGAGAAGCATGACCCTCGCCGCGACTGCGCCCGCCGACATCGACCGGCACGAGAGGCTCGCCCAATGGGTCGACCGCCATTCCGGCCGGATCATGGTGCTGCCGGCCGTGCTGATCCTGCTCGCCTTCGCGATCTTTCCGCTGATCGTCTCGGCCTATCTGTCGCTGTCGCGCTTCGCGCTGGCCGGCGGCAGCTTCAAGCTGACCTTCATCGGCTTCTATAACTACAGCCGGCTTCTGGTCGGAGCGCAGCAATACCACCTGCTCGGCACGTTCAAGGAGATGGGCGCCGCGGGCTGGACGCTGCTCGCCGTCGTCGGGCTCGCCATGGCGGCCTGGCTGGCGCGCTATGTCGGCACCGGCTTCACCATCGCCGGCTTTGCCGGGCGCCTCGTCACATCGGCGCTGATCCTCGCCCTCGCCGTCGTGATGGCCGGCACGGTGCTGGCCGGCGGCTTCCAGGGCACGCTGTCCAACACGCTGCTCTACGTCGTCCTCGGCGTCGCCGTGCAGTTCGCCCTCGGCCTCGGCCTGGCGCTGCTCTGCGCCCAGCCGATCCGGGCGCGCAGCCTGTTCCGGGTTCTCTTCTTCGTGCCGCTGATGGTGACGCCGGTGGGGGTCGCCTACATGTTCCGCATGCTGGCCGACATGCAGAAGGGGCCGTTCGCGCCGATCAGCCACCTGCTCGGCTTCGGCCCGTGGTCCTGGGCGACGGACGCCTGGTCGGCGCGGCTGATGGTGCTGGTCGGCGACACCTGGCAATGGACGCCGTTCATGTTCATCGTGCTCCTGGCGGCGATCGAGAACCAGCCGCGCGACCAGCTCGAGGCGGCGCATCTCGACGGGGCGAGCCGGCTGCAGATCCTGCGCGACATCACCTGGCCGGCGATCGCGCCGGTGGCCGCCACCGTGGTGCTGATCCGCCTGATCGAGGCCTTCAAGCTGATCGACATGCCGAACGTGCTGACCGCCGGCGGGCCCGGGCTCGCCACGGAATCGCTGACGCTGCACGCCTTCATCGCCTGGCGCACCCAGGACCTCGGCGGCTCGGCGGCGGTCGGCTACATCCTCCTGTTCGTCTCGACCATCACCTGCGTCTCCTTCTTCAACTTCGTGGTCCGCCCCGCCCGGAGATACCAGTGACGCCAGACACCCGCCCGCTGCTGCGCCGGCTGTTCGAGCCCCGGAGCCTCGACACGCTGGCGCCGGTGCCGAAGATCTTCACCTATGCGGCCCTGCTCGCCTGGGCGCTGGTGGTGCTGTTCCCGCTCTACTGGGTGCTGGTCACCTCGCTGAAGGTGCAGATCGACGTCGACAGCGGCCCCTACTACCTCCCCTTCCTCGACTTCCAGCCGACGCTCGACGCCTGGACCTTCATGCTGCTCAAGAACAACACGCTCGGGCCCTATCTCAACTCGATCGTGGTGGCGCTCTCCAGCACCGTCCTGGCCGTACTGATCGGCGCGCTCGCCGCCTATGCGCTGGTGCGCATCCGCTTCGAGGTCCGGATCGCCGCGGTCGCCACCTTCGTGCTGCTGCTCGTCGGCGTCATCGTCGCGGTGGCGGCCTTCGCCGTGCCCTGGCAGGCGGCCGTGGCGGTGGCGCTCGCGCTGTTCCTGCTGGCGCTCGGCACGATCGGGCGCCGCTTCAAGGCCTCGCTCGGCAACAACGACATCGAGTTCTGGATGATCTCCAACCGGATCATGCCGCCGATCGTCGCGGTGCTGCCGATCTACGTGATGTTCCAGCAGTTGCGGCTGCTCGACACCCAGGTCGCCCTGATCGCCACCTATACCGCGGTGAACCTGCCGATCGTGGTGTGGCTGACGCGCGACTTCTTCGCCGGCATCCCGCTCGACCTCGAAGAGAGCGCCGAGATCGACGGCGCCTCCAAGTTCCGGGTGTTCTTCACCATCGCCCTGCCGCTGGTGCGATCGGGCCTGGCCGCCACCTTCATGCTGGTGCTGATCCTGGCCTGGAACGAATATCTGCTGGCGCTCTTCCTCTCCAACGCCAACGCCCAGACCATGCCGGTGCTGGTCTCGGCCCAGAACACCACCCGCGGCCCGCAATGGTGGTACATGTCCGTGCTGATCGTCGTCATGATCGTGCCGGTCATCGCCATCGCCGCCTTCCTGCAGAAACACATCGCGCGCGGCCTGCTGGTCGGCGCGGTCAAGGGTTGATCGGCCGATGCGCGTCAGCTTGAACGGTGTCCACAAGTCCTTCGGCCAGGTCGAGGTGGTCAAGGGCCTCGACCTCGAGGTCAAGGACGGCGAGTTCCTGGTGCTGCTCGGCGCCTCGGGCTCGGGCAAGACCACGGCCCTGCGGATGATCGCCGGCCTGGAGACCGTCACCTCCGGCACGATCCATATCGGCGAGCGCGACGTCACCGGCCTGCTGCCGAAGTACCGCGACATCGCCATGGTGTTCCAGTCCTATGCGCTCTATCCGCACAAGACGGTGTTCGCCAACATCGCCTATCCCCTCACCGTGCGAAAGCGCCCGCGCGCCGAGATCGAGGCGGCGGTCAAGGAGGTCGCCCGGCAGGTGCAGCTGGACGCGCTGCTCGAGCGCTATCCGCGCCAGCTCTCCGGCGGCCAGCGCCAACGGGTGGCGCTGGCCCGCGCCATCATCCGCCGCCCCGCCGCCTTCCTGATGGACGAGCCGCTCTCCAACCTCGACGCCAAGCTGCGCGGCCATATGCGGGCCGAGCTCAAGCACATGCAGCACGAGCTCGGCATCACCACGATCTACGTCACCCACGACCAGATCGAGGCGATGACGCTGGCGCACCGGGTGGCGCTGCTCGACAAGGGCGTGCTGCAGCAGCTCGATACGCCGGCGACCATCTACAATGCGCCGGCCAACCTGTTCGTCGCCGGCTTCATCGGCTCGCCGCCGATGAACTTCCTGGAGGGCGAGCTCCGCGAGGGGCGCTTCTCCACGCCGGCCGGCAGCTTCGGCACGAACAGCCGGGCGAGCAACCCGGCCGTGGTGCTCGGCATCCGCCCGGAGGACTGCCGGGTGACCGCGACCGGCGCCGGCAAGCTCGCCGGCGAGATCTTCGCCACCGAGCTGATCGGCGACCACGCGCTGGTCACCTGCCGCTGCGCCGGCGCCAACCTCACCGTCAAGGTCGACAAGGAGTTCCAGGGCGAGATCGGCGAGGCCGTCGGCATCGGCTTCGACGACAAGGCGCTGCATCTCTTCGACAAGGCGGGCGGCAACCGCCTGCCCGCCGCCGGCTGACGCGTCACCCGGCTCAGGCCGTGGCGCCGGCCTGAAAGTCGGTGCTGCGCGTCACCGCCTCCCAGGCATCGGTTTCCCCGCGCAGCCCGTCGAGCCTGCCGCGAAGCTGATCCAGCGCGTCGCCGCCGATCAGCAGATGGACGGGGGGCTGCTGCGCCTCGACGGCGGCGATGATCGCACGGGCGCCGCGCACGGGGTCGCCCGCCTGCCTGCCGTGGCCGGCCTGCACGCCCTCGCGGGACTTGCCGGCGGTATCGGCATAGTCGTCGATGCGCGTCGCCGACTGCCTGATCGAAGCGGGGCCGCGGAAGTCGGTGCGGAAAGCGCCGGGCGCGACCACCGTGACGCCGATGCCGAGCGGCGCCACCTCCTTGGCCAGCGTGTCGGACATCGCCTCGATGCCGAACTTCACCATGTGATAGTAGCCGACGCCCGGATAGGTCACGAGACCGCCGATGGAGCTGATGTTGACGATGTGGCCGCGGCGACGGGCGCGCATGCCAGGCAGCACGGCCTTCACCAGGTTCAGCGGGCCGAACAGGTCGGTCTCGAACAGCGCGCGAATGTCGGCGTCCTCGCCCTCCTCGATCGCGGCGAGGTAGCCGTAGCCGGCATTGTTGACGAGCACGTCGATGCCGCCGAAGCGATGCTCGGCTGCGGCGATCGCCACCTCGATCCCGGCCGGATCGGTGACGTCGAGCGCGACCGCGAGCGCGGCGTCGCCGTGCGCGGCCGCCAGGTCCGCGATATCGGCGATGCGCCGCGCGGTGACGACGACGCGGTAGCCCGCGCCGAACGCCTGCTCTGCCAGCGCTCGGCCGAGCCCCTTGGAGCAGCCGGTGATGAGCCAGACGGCGTCCTTGGTGATCATGGGTCTTCCTCCATTCCGTGGCGCTCGGAAGGTGGTCATCGGCATCCGGTTCGATTAGGTTGGATGGATGGAAAGGGTCGTTGAACAGGATTGCACGATGACGCGCGCCAGTCTGGACGACCTCGCCGCCTTTGCGGCCGTCACGCGCATGCACAGCTTCACGCGCGCCGCCGCGGCGCTCGGCACCTCCACCTCCAATCTCAGCCACACCATCCGGCGGCTGGAGGCGCGCCTCGGATACCGCCTGCTCCAGCGCACCAGCCGCAGCGTGTCGCCGACGGAGGCGGGCGGGATGCTGCTGGAGACGCTGGGACCGGCGTTGGAGAGCATCGACGGGGCGCTGGACGCTCTCGACCAGGGGCGCGACCGCGTTTCGGGGACGCTGCGCATCACCGCGACGCGGCAGGCCTACGACGCGGTGATCCGGCCCGTGCTGCCGGCCTTCACGGCTGCGTACCCGGATGCGACCGTCGAGGTGGTGGTCGACTATGCCTACCGGGACATCGTCGCCGATCGGTTCGATGCCGGGATCCGGCTCGGCGAGAAGCTGGAGCAGGACATGATCGCGCTCAAGGTCGGGCCCGATCTGCGCATGGCGGTGGTGGCGACGCCCGGCTATCTCGAACGTGCAAGCCCGATCGCGCATCCCAGCGACCTGACGCGGCACCGGTGCATCAACTATCGCATGGTCGGGGCCGGGACCATCTATGCCTGGGAGTTCGAGCGCGACGGCCAGGCCCTGGACGTGCATGTCCCCGGTCCGCTGACCTTCAACGAACCCCAGCTGATGCTCGAAGCGGCGCTGGACGGGCTGGGCGTCGGCTATCTCCTCGATCACGAGGTCGCGCCGCATGTCGCGAACGGCCGGCTGATCCGGCTGCTCGCCGACTGGACGCCGCCTTTTGCGGGCTTCCACCTCTACTACGCCTCGCGGCGGCAGATGCGCCCGGTGCTGGCCGCGTTCATCGAGGCGGTGCGCGGCCGGAGGTGACGCGCCGCCGGCGCAATGAGCCTTGCAAAAAGCCGCCCCTGGGGGCGGCTTTGCCGTATCTGGATCCCGCCGGGTTGCGGGAGGCCCGCAACCCGGCCTGGGCTTTCAAGTCGTGGCCGGGATCTCCCGGCCGCGCCCGTCAGGCATGCAGATCGAAGCGGTCGAGGTTCGTCACCTTGGTCCAGGCGGCGACGAAGTCGTCGACGAACTTCTGCTTCGCATCCGTGCTGGCATAGACCTCGGCCAAAGCGCGCAGCACCGCGTTCGAACCGAACACGAGATCGACGCGCGAGCCCAACCATTTGACCTTGCCGGTCTTGCGGTCGGTGCCCTCGAACAGGTCCTTGGCCTCGGACACCGCCTTCCACTGCGTGCCCATGTCGAGCAGGTTGACGAAGAAGTCGTTGGTCAGCGCGCCCGGCCGGTCGGTGAGCACGCCGTGGCTGGAGCCATCGGCGTTGACGTTGATCGCGCGCAGGCCGCCGACCAGGACGGTCAGCTCGGGCGCGGTCAGGGTCAGCAGCTGCGCCCGGTCGATCAGCGAGACCTCGGCCGGCACGGGATGCCCGGCCTTCTGGTAGTTGCGGAAGCCATCCGCGACCGGCTCGAGCCACTCGAAGGAGTCCACATCGGTCTGCGCCTGCGAGGCATCGGTACGGCCGGGCTTGAAGGCCACCGCCACCGCGTGACCGGCGGCCTTCGCCGCCTGCTCGACGCCGGCATTGCCGGCCAGCACGATCAGGTCCGCGAGCGAGACCTTCTTGCCGCCGCTCGCATCCTTGTCGAACTCGGTCCGGATGCCGTCCAGCACATCGAGCACCTTCTGCAGCTGGTCGGGCCGGTTGACCTCCCAATCCTTCTGCGGCGCGAGGCGGACACGCGCACCGTTGGCGCCGCCGCGCTTGTCCCCACCGCGGAAGGTGGAGGCCGAAGCCCAGGCCGTGCCGACCAGCTCGGACACGGTCAGGCCCGAGGCCAGCACCTTGGCCTTGAGCGCGGCGATGTCGGCGGCGTCGATCAGCGGGTGATCGACGGCGGGCACCGGATCCTGCCAGATCAGCTCTTCCCTGGGCACTTCCGGGCCGAGGTAGCGCGAGCGCGGACCGAGGTCGCGATGGGTCAGCTTGAACCAGGCGCGGGCAAAGGCTTCGGCAAAGGCCTGCGGGTCCTCCAGGAAGCGGCGCGAGATCTTCTCGTAGATCGGGTCGACGCGCAGCGACAGGTCGGTCGTCAGCATGGTCGGCTTGCGCTTCTTCGACGGGTCGTGCGCGTCGGGGATGATGTCCCCGGCGTCCTTGGCTTCCCACTGGATGGCGCCGGCGGGGCTGCGGGTCTGCACCCATTCATACTTGAACAGGTTCTCGAAGAAGAAGTTGCTCCACTGCGCCGGCGTCTGCGTCCAGGTCACTTCGAGGCCGCTGCCGATGGCGTCCGCGCCATGACCGGTGCCGTAATTGCTGATCCAGCCCAGGCCCTGCGCCTCGAGCGGCGCGCCTTCCGGCTCGGGACCCTTGTGCGATTCCGCCGAGGCGCCATGGGTCTTGCCGAAAGTGTGGCCGCCGGCGATCAGCGCGACGGTCTCCTCGTCGTTCATCGCCATGCGCTTGAAGGTCTCGCGGATGAACAGCGCGGCGGAGACCGGGTCGCCGTTGGCGCCAGGGCCTTCCGGATTGACGTAGATGAGGCCCATCTCGGTGGCGCCGAGCGGGCTCTTGAAGCTCTCGAGGGGCCGGTGGGTCAGCCAGGCGGTCTCGGTTCCCCAGTACACGTCCTGATCGGGCTCCCAGGTGTCCTCGCGGCCGGCGGCAAAGCCGAAGGTGCGAAAGCCCATGGTCTCCAGCGCGACATTGCCGGTGAGGATCAGCAGGTCGGCCCAGGAAATCCTCTGCCCGTATTTCTGCTTGATCGGCCAGAGCAGGCGGCGCGACTTGTCGATGTTGACGTTGTCCGGCCAGCTGTTCAGCGGAGCGAAACGCTGCTGACCACGACCGCCGCCGCCGCGGCCGTCGCTCAGGCGGTAGGTGCCGGCAGCGTGCCAGGACATGCGGATGAACTGCGGGCCGTAATGGCCGAAATCGGCAGGCCACCAGTCCTGCGAGTCCGTCATCAGCTTGCGCAGATCGTTCTTCAGCGCCGCATAGTCCAGCTTGCTGAATTCTTCGCGGTAGCTGAAGTTCCGATTCAGCGGATCGGACTTGGACGAATGCTGGTTCAGGAGGTCGACGCGCAGCTGCTCGGGCCACCAGTCTCGATTCTGCGTGCCCTCGACGCGTTTCTTGGAAGCGTCGCCCGAGAACGGGCATTTTGCTTCATCTGTCATCGTTCTTCATCCCTTTGCTGGCTACGGACTCGCAATCGCGGCAAATGCCGCGAAAGACGATGCTGGCTTCGACAATGCGCATGCCGCGCGTGTCGCTCGGCTCGATGCAGGGGGCATGGCCGACGACACAGTCCACATCTTCGATGCGTCCGCATCGGATGCACTGGATGTGGTGGTGATTGTCCTCGATGCGCGTTTCGTACCGTGCGCTGGCGGAATCCGGCAGGCTGATGCGGCGGATCAGGCCTTCGCCGGACAGGTCCTGCACGATCAGGTGGACGGCCTGGAGCGAGATCGTCGAAAGAGAGGAGCGAACACCCTGGAAGACGGTCTCGGCATCGGCATGCGGATGATGATGCAGATAGTCCAGGACCGTCACGCGCTGCACGGTGGCGCGCAGCCCTTTGTCCCTCAGGATCTGGACCCAGTCATGGTCGCACGAATGGTCGGCGGGTGGCTGTGACATGCGCCCGCCGATACCATTTTATTTTTAGCCATTCAATAGAGACAATTGCTAAAATTATCGGATGGCCAGACGACGCCATCCGCCGAACACCATGAAGCTGATCGCTGCGAGCAGCCAGGCGCTGGCGCCGCCATAGAGCATGACCCCACCGAATCCGTCGGCGAGGGCGCGATGAACGATCGCATCTCCTCCGCCCAGCCCCGATGAATCGGCGGCTCCGGCGGCGATCCTCGTCGCGAGCGAACGCAGGGTGGATGCGTCCGTGCCGAGCGGCAGGTTCGCCTTGAGCGAAAACAGCACGCCCTCGACCAGAATGAAGCCCATGACAGGGATGTTGATGGCCAGCGAGATCATGCGCGCGCTCATGTCGATGCCTGACGCCATGCCTGACCGCGCGGCGGGAACCGCTCCCGTCGTCGTGTTGGTGACCGGCGTGTTGGTCAGGCCGAGCCCGACGCCGGCCAGGACGCAGCCCGGCAGCATGGTCAGCCAGCTGGCATGCTCGGCACCGCTGCCGAGCTTCATCAGGATGAACCCGAGGCCGATGGTAAACAGACCGGCCGGAATGACGAGACGAGGCTGGAAGCGCAGCGACAGGCGCTCGGCAAGCGGCGGCGCGACCAGCGCCGGCAGCGTATAGGCGAGCAGACCCATCCCGGCGGCGACGCTGTCATAGCCGAGGCCGGCCTGGAACCAGATCGGCAGATAGATCATGAACGGCCAGAAGCTCATGTTCATCGCCGCCGATCCGATGATCGCACCGGAAAAGGCTCGGATACGGAACACCGTGAAGTCGAACATCGGCCTCGGCGCAAGCTTTTCTGCGACGACGAAGGCGATGAAGCTCGCGACCGAGACGGAAAGGATCGAAAGCGCCGTCGGGCTGGTGAAGCCGAGGTCCGGTCCCTGGGTGATGAAGAAGGCGAGGCAGAACACTGCCGCCGACAGCGTCGCGATCCCGACGACATCAAGGCGGGTCGCCTCCGCGTCGCGCGATTCCCGCACCCCGCCGGCCGCCAGCAGCAAGGTCACGATGCCGAGCGCCACATGGACGAGGAAGACCCATTCCCAACTCCACAGCGCGACGATGGCGCCGCCGATGATCGGGCCGAATCCCAGCCCCACGCCGGCAACGACGCCCCACCAGCCGAAAGCCATGCCGCGCTCGCGCGCCGCGCGAAACTGGTGCGACAGGATGGCGATCTGGCACACCAGCATGGCCCCGCCGGCCAGCCCCTGGCAAAAGCGGGCACCGATCAGCACCGGGACGCTGTTCGTCATCCCGCAGGCCAGGGAAGCCGCGCCAAAAGCGAGGATGCTGGCGACGAATACGCGCTTGCGCCCGAAGCGATCGGCCAGCGCGCCCGTTGCCATCAGCACCATCGTCACGCCGATGGTATAGGCGTTCATGATCCATTGGAGCTGTCTGAAATCCGTGTGCAGCGCCTGCTCCAGTGTCGGCAGGATTGCCGGCACGCTGGAGATCTCCAGCCCGAACATCAGGGCGGACAGACAGACGGCAGCGAGGGCGACGGCACTTCTGCCGTCGGCCGATGCGGATATGGCAAGGGTCATGGTTCAGCCTTTCGACGCGCGAACCACGACGGCGAAACCCGATCATGGCGGGAGGCGCTCGTGCTTCGGTCCGCGGGTTGCTCCGATGGATTTCTCCATAGCGAAAGCTTGACCATTATTGAATTGGATGGTTAGTGATTTCAGAGACAACAATTTTGGATTATTGGCATGACCACGCTGGACGTGGACGCCGTCCTGGCGTTCGTCACCATCGCCGATCTTCAAAGCTTCACCCGCGCCGCCGAGGCGCTCGGGGCCACGCAGGGCGCAATCAGCGTGAAGCTGAAACGGCTTGAAGACCGGCTCGGCCGACGCCTCATCGAGCGGACGCCGCGCACGGTGCGATTGTCGGCGCAAGGCGCCGTGTTCCTCGCCGGCGCACGCGAATTCCTCGCCGCTCACGACCGTGCCATGGCTGGCCTGTCGGCAACGCGCCGCCGCTTCGGCCTCGGCATCGCCGCCCATGTCGCGGGACCGGAGGTGCCGACCCTTCTGGCACGGCTGAACGCCCACGACCCCGGTCTGACCATCGAAGTGCGGATGGACAATTCGCGCGTGCTGCTGGATGCCTTCGATCGCGGCGAGCTCGATGCCGCCATCATCCGGCGTGAGGACGACCAGCGCGGCGGGGACGTGCTGGGGCCGGAGCATTTCGGCTGGTTCGCCGCCCCGCAGTTCGACTATCGTCAGGGTGAGCCGTTGCGGCTGGCCGCGCTCTCGCCGACCTGCGGCGTGCGCAACATCGCCACCCGCGCCCTGGACTCCGCCGCCATCCCATGGACGGAAGTCTTCCTCGGCGGCACCTCGTCGATGGTGACGGCCGCCGTCTCGGCGGGCCTTGCCGTCTCGGCCTTCTCATGTCGCCTGGCCCCACCCGGCACGGTCGAGGTCAGCCAACGCTTCGGCCTGCCGCCGCTCCCCTCCACCGAGATCGTGTTGTTCTCCACCCTCACCGATGCCAAATCCCGCGAGGCCTTGCGCACGCTCGCCGCCGCCTTCCGCGAACATCGGCCCAATTCCTGAGGGAGAGCCGCAAGCGCCTCTGTCGCCTCTTTCGATCGGCGCGGATGATTGGCGAGCCAAGCCCGCAGCTTCGGATGCGGATGGCCCATGGATCGCCTCGCCGGGTCGGGCAGCGTGGTGCCGGCGACGAAGCGTCTCCGAAACGATCAGGACGATCGCGTATCGATCGTCGGTGTCGCCGTCGATCCGGCAGCCGCGTCCGTCGCCGAGCTCTCCCGAACGACGAGATCGCCATGCAGCAGGCTGGTGCGCGGCGGCGGCAGCCCGCCCTCCGCGTCGATGAGCTCCAGCAGTCGCGCCACCGAGCGCCGGGCGAGCTCATCGACGTTGTTGTTGATCGTCGAGAGCGGCGTCACGGCGTGGCTGGCACTTTCGATATCGTCGAAGCCGATGATCGCGAGCTCGGCCGGCACGGTCCGCCGATGGATCCTGGCCCATCGCAAAGCGCCGAGGGCGAGAATGTCGCTGCTGCAGAAGACCGCCGTCGGCGGATCCGGCCCATGCATGATGCTGTCCATGGTCTGGATGCCGCCTTCGATGGAATGGTTCAGGCACGACCCGATGATCTGCGGATCGACAGGCAGGCCGGCCGCCTCCAAGGCCGCCACATAGCCGTCGTGCTTCTGCGACGTGCCATATTGCAGCATCACCAGGGCGCCGATCCTGCGGTGTCCCTGGTCGACGAGATGGCGCGTCGCATCATGGGCGCCGACGAATTCGTCGATGCCGACGACGTCGATGCCCGAATCCTGGACGCCGACCAGCAGGACCACCGGAAAGTTCTGCTCCCGCAGCCGCCTGAGATGATCGAGCCTCGAATGCACCAGCGGATAGATCAGCAGCCCGTCGACCATCCGCGAGCGAAACATCTCGATCGCGTGCAGCTCCTCGTCGAAGCTGCCGTTCGACGTCGCGAAGAGCACCCCATATCCGCGGGACGCCAGAGCCAGCTGGATCTCCTTGGCCGCGCTGGTCAGGATCGGGTTGGTGATCTCGTGCAGGATCAGCCCGACCGTGTTGCTGCGCCGTGAGACCAGTGACTTGGCAATGTTGTTCGGGACATAGTCGAGCTCCAGCGCCGCTTTGCGGATGAGGTCGCGGGCCGCGGCCGAGATGCGCGTGCTGCCGCGCAGAGCCAGCGAAACCGTGTTGGTGCCGTAGCCCGTCTTCGCGGCGATGTCTTTCAGCCGCGCTTTCTGTCTGGCCATCAAAAGGGTCCCGGCACATATCGGCGAGAACGGTCCGGCCGAACGGCTGCAAGCATCGAAGGTCTCATACTCGAAGCAAAAAATGCTTGCAATCAGCGTGTAGTAACGATACTGCGTAATAACGCTACTACACGCCTGAACGGCGCTGCAACGACAGAGCCTCTCCAGAGGCCGCGATCCAAGGGAGGAAGGGATGACAGCGAGACTGTTCCGTCCGGCCGGTCGCCGGCAGCCGGCCTTCCCCCATGCAGGAACGAGGCTCACGGCGCGCATCGCGCTGTCCTGAGCCTGCAGGCGCGCCTCGCCGCCCGCCGGCGTCGCAGCGGTCGATTCAAGGCTGCCTGATCCAGCTGACCCGCCGCCTCGTGCCGGGCGTCCGATGCCCGGGCAGGCCTGACTTCGGCACAGGGCGAGGCGTCGCGCGGTCGTTCGCGCCCTGATCGAGGGCGCGCGCGGACCGTCGCAAATCCCGAGCTTGAACTCTCGAGAAGAAGATCCAGGGAGGACGATCCGAATGAGAATGGCCTGTGCCATCGCCGCCGCGGCGGTCGTGATGACATCTGCGCTGAGCGGTCCGGCTTTCGCCGCCGACACGACCCTTCATGTCATGTCCTGGGAGCCGATGCAGACGGCCGGGACGCCGTGGTGGGACAAGATCACCGCCGGCTTCGAGGCGAAGCATCCCGGCGTGAAGATCGAGACGAACTTCGTCCCGTTCAACCAGTATCTGACGACGCTCGCGGCCATGACCGCAGGCAATTCCCTGCCGGAGGTCTTCTATGGCCACGTGAAGGCGGCCGAGCTCGGGCGGGCCGGGCTGGCGGTCAACTACAGGGACGTCGTCGACGACGCCTTCCTGAAGCAGTTCTATCCCGGCCCGCTGCGGCAATTCACGTTCGATGGCAGCGCCGTCTATGCGCTTCCCTGGACCGCGCAGATCTTCGGGCTGTTCGCCAACGACCGGATCATGAAGGAGCTGAACCTCGCCGTTCCCGATACCTGGGACGAGCTGATCGCCATGGCGCCGAAGATCCGGGAGGCCGGCCTCACGCCGGTCGCCTTCGGCAACCTGGCGCGCAATGTCTGCCCTGACTTCCTGTTGCCGCTGATCGCCCAATATGGCGGCGACGTCTATGCGCTGGACGACCTGACGGCGCCGGGCCTGTCGTGGAAGTCGAAGCCGGTCGTCGACGCGCTGACGCTGCTGCAGCGGCTCGCCAAGGCCCGTGTCTTCCTGGACGGCGTCAACGGCATCGACGAGCGGCCGGCCTGGCAGATTGCCTATCAGGGCCGGGCCGCCATGCTCTATACCGGCTCCTGGGCTCCGGCCGTCTTCGAGGCTGAAGCCACGAAGGACTGGGTCGACAATTATTCGGTCCACAAGGTTCCGGCCGTCACGGCCGGTGGCGTGCATCTCACGGGCGACGGCAGCGGCGAGGGCTGGGTCGTCAACGCCAAGAGCCCGGCGAAGGACCTGGCCATCGCGTTCGTGAAGTACATGTTCTCGCCCGAGGTCTATGACGACCACATCACCGGACTCGGCGGCTTCCCGGCCATGCCGAGCGCCCGCGACAAGGTCACGAACCCGAAGGTCCGGGAGATGCTGACCTGGATGGATACCGACGGGGCCGACCACATCCTGTTCGGGGCCGGCAGCTGGGACGCCGTATCGAATGTCTGCCAGGGCATTCTCGACGGCTCGGTCGAGCCGGCCGCCGGCGCGGCGCAGATCCAGGCCGACGTCATGGCGACGCGATCCAAGGCCAACTAGGTCAGCCCGTCACCGGCGGCGAGCCGCCCTCGGCCGACGCAATCTGGAGATTGCAACGTGACGCAGACCCGCCATCCCGATCCCGGCCTGCCGGCCGCGCTCCGACGGAACTGGCCGGCGATCGTCTTCCTGTCGCCCGCCGCCATCGTGCTGCTGGTGTTCATGGCAATTCCGATGGCCAACTCCATCGTGTTGAGCTTCCAGTCCTGGAACGGGATGTCCGCCCCGGTCTGGGTCGGGCTCAGGAACTATCGCGCCCTGTTCGGCGACCGGCTCTTCCTGATCGCGCTCGGCAACACCGCCTATTTCACCATCGTCACCGTGATCCTGCAGACGACGCTGCCGCTGCTGGTGGCGTGCCTGCTCAACGCCGGCATCCGCGGCGGCGTCCTGTTCCGCACGCTGTATTTCATGCCGGTGATCATCTCGCTCGCGATCAGCGGGCTGCTCTGGGCCATGATCTACGAGCCGAATTTCGGCGTCCTCAACGAATTTCTCCGTTCGATCGGCCTCGGCGGCCTGACCCAGCTCTGGCTCGCCGATCGGCGCACGGTCATGCCGAGCATCATCGCCGTGTCGATCTGGCAATCGCTCGGCTTCTATCTCGTCATCTACTACGCCGCGATGCAGAACATTCCAGGCGAGCTCTACGACGCGGCCAAGATCGACAGCGCCAATGCGCTGCAGCGGCTCTGGCACGTGACGGTGCCGATGCTGCGGCCCGTCATCGTGCTGGTCGTCGTTCTCAACACCATCAACGGCATCAAGGTCTTCGACCAGATCTGGGTCATGACGGCCGGCGGACCGAACCACGCCAGCGATACGCTCGGAACCTATCTCTACAGCACCTCCTTCGGCGCCATGGGGAGCTCCAATCCCCAGCTCGGCTACGCGACCTCGATCGCCATCGTCATCCTCGTTCTCAGCTTCATCCTGAGCATCGTCCAGATCCGTCTGGGGCGGCGCCAGGAGATCGAATACTGACCGAAAAGGCAAAGACGTGAACGCGATTTCCCATTATCACGCCTCCGCCAGGACCTTCGACATTCCGCGCGTGCAGGTCCTGCTGATCTTCAGCCGGACACTGATCTATGTGACGCTGATCCTGATCATGATCGTCCAGGCCTTCCCGCTGGTCTGGATGATCCTGACGTCGATCAAGAACCAGCGCGAAGTCTTCAGCTCGTTTCTGCCGACGCAGATCGACCTGAGCAATTTCCAGCGCATCTGGAATGCCATCGACCTGCCGAGGCATCTCATCAATTCGCTCTACGTGACGAGCCTCACGGTCATCATCGTCGTGATCGTCGCCACGCTCGCCGGCTATGTCTTCGCGCGCTTCCATTTCCGCGGCAAGGACGCCCTGTTCTACCTGTTCATCGGCGCGATGATGATCCCAGGCCAGGCGATCCTCATTCCGATGTTCCAGTTCCTGAAGAGCATCGGCCTGCTCAACACGCTGACCGGCCTGTCGTTCTCCTATCTCGGCGGCGCCGTGGCCTTCTCCATCTTCCTGATGCGGTCCTTCTTCATGAGCCTGCCGAGGGAGCTCGGCGATGCCGGACGGATCGACGGCTGCGGCGAGTTCGGCGTGTTCTGGTACGTCTACCTGCCGCTTGCCAGGCCCGGCGTCGCAACCGTGGTCATCATCCAGTCCATGGGCATCTGGAACGAGTTCATGTTCTCGAACACGTTCATCTCGAGCCCCGGCTCGAAGACGATCCAGGCGGCCCTGTTCCAGGCCGTCGGCCGCTATGCCACCGACTACGCCGCGCTCAGCTCGGGCCTGATCCTGGCGCTGATTCCCATCGTCACGATCTACCTCGTCCTCCAGAAGCAATTCGTGGAAGGACTGACCGCCGGCGCCCTCAAGGGGTGACCGGGCCCGTCGTCCCGTCCGCCGGGGCAAGAAGCCCCCAGCAGGGGCCACACAGCGAAAGCACCGCATCAAGGGAGGGAACAGTGCAGTTCAAGACGTCACGAGGCGGCCTCACCCGCCGACTGCTTGTCGCGACCGCCGTGGCCGCGATCGCAGCGAGCTCCATGCTCCTGCGTGCGGGTGCCGCGCACGCGGACGACACGGTCACCTCGATCGAATACTGGTCGCCGCCGCAGAACGGCCTCAACGAATCCGGGACCAAGGCGCTGCTGCAGCCGATCGTGGACGGCTTCAGGAAGGAGACCGGCATCACGGTCAACGTCGAGATCATCGACTGGAGCAGCCTGCTCTCCAAGCTGGCCGCGGCGATCGCCAGCAATACCGGCCCGGATGCCGCGGGCGGCGGGAACACCTGGAACGGCCTCTACAGCGACACCGGCGGCGTCGTGAGCTGGACGCCGGAGATGATGGATGAGATCGGCGGCCTGTCGCAGTTCGTGCCGGCGTTCACGCAGGTCATGGGATATCCGGGCAAGGATCCGGTGTCGATCCCGACCGGGGGCGGCACCTGGCAGCTCGTCTACAACAAGAAGATCCTGGCCGACGCCGGCATCACCAGCATGCCGACCACGTGGGACGCGTTCATCGCCGATGCCAAGAAGGCGACGAACCCCGCAGCGGGGATCTGGGGCGTGGGGTCGGACGTCGCCAATGTGTCGAACATGACCACCTGGCTGTGGGTTCTGCTTCGCCAGTGGGGCGGCAACTTCTTCGACGACAAGACCGGCAAGGCAACCATCAACAGCGATGCCGCCGTGCAGTCGGTGCAGTTCTTCCTCGACTGGATCGGCAAGGACAAGATCATGTCGCGGCAGAACGCCCAGTACAACGCCTCGCAGGCCGAGCAGGACTTCAACAACGGCAAGCTCGCCTTCCTGTTCACGCAGGGCAAGGCAGCCCTGACGCTGCCGGAGGACCAGTACGGCGCCGCGCTGCTGCCGCTGCGGGAGACCAATCCGCCGAAGTCGCAGGCGGTGATGTCGCACATCGCCGGCGAGAACGTGATCATCCTGGCGTCCAGCACCAAGCAGCGCGCGGCGATCCAGTGGGTCAAGTACTTGCTGTCCACCGACGTCAACGTCGAGAAGAACTTCAAGAACGGGTCGATCCCGGTGACGAAGGAAGCTGCGAAGTCGGACAAGTTCACGAGCGCCGTCGACAAGATCGACATCGAGATCGTCGAGAAATACGCGCAGGCGCAGCAGATCAACTCCGACGACGGGCCGCTGAGCCAGGCCTATGCCCGGGCCGTCGGCCAGCTCGCCGGCCGGGTCGCCAACGGCGAGACGATCACCGCCGCCGAGATCAAGGACGCTCTCGACGAGGTGCAGTCCGCGGCGCTGAACCGCGAGGCTTCCCAGAACTGAGCGCGCACGGGACGGCGGCGGCCGTCCCACCATCCCATCACGACGAACGGACCTCGATGACCACCTTCGCTCCCGCCTCGCCCGCCCTGCGCGGCCGCGTCGCAGACCGTATGGGCGGCATGGCCCCTGCCTACAGCCGCCGTGCGCTGTGGGCCCTCATGCTGCCGGCCGTCATCTGCGAGCTTGCGGTCTACGTCGCCCCGATCGTCGCCGGCATCTACACCAGCTTTCTGAAGGTCAACCAGTTCACCATCCGGGACTGGTTCAGGGCGCCGTTCGTCGGCCTCGACAACTATATCAACGTTCTGGCGACGCCGGTGATTGCCCGCCCGCTCCTGCGCTCGCTGGGCGTGAGCCTGCTCTACGTCGTCTGCGTCGTGGTGCTGAGCCTCGTCATCGGCTTCGTGGCGACCGTGTTCGTGCGGAGCCTCCGGCGCGCCAAAGCCCTGCAGATCTTCTTCATCATCCCCTATGCCGTGCCAGCCTATGCCGGCGTGCTGGCGTGGGACTTCGCCTTCCAGGGAAACGGCGCCGTCAACAGCCTGCTCGGGACCGACATCCTCTGGCTGCAGGGCCATCAGGCCTTCGTCAGCATGGTGGTCACGGCGGTGTGGCGCACCTGGCCGTTCGTCTTTCTGATGATGCTCGCCTCGACCTCGAGCATCTCGCCCGAGCTCTTCGAGGCCCTCAGGGTCGATGGCGGGGGGCGCTGGGCCGAGACCCGTCACGTCATCTTCCCGCATGTGCGCGCCCAGCTCGGCGTTCTCGCCCTGCTGCTGTTCGTCTGGACCTTCAACGACTTCGTGACGCCGTTCGTGTTCTACGGGCAGGTCGCCCCCGCGGCGGGGAACCTTTTCCCGCTCAATGTCTACACGACGACCTTCGTGACCTTCGCCTACAGCTTCGGCTCGGCGGTCACCTTCATGGCGGTGATCCTGCTCAGCATCTTCATCGTCTTCCCCTACCTCCGCGTCACCCGTCTCGGGGAGCAGCAGGCATGAGCAGCGACACTCTCGTCTTTCGGATCGTGCGGGCCGGGGTGCTCGGGCTCTTGTGCCTGTTCGTGGTCTTCCCGCTCTATATCGCGTTCACGACCTCGGCGACGCCGTTCAGCGACCTGTCGACGAGCTTCAGCTGGTTCCCGGCGCGCCCGACATTGCTGGCTTACGTCGACGTCTGGAACGAGATGCCGCTGGCGCGGTATTTCGTGAACAGCCTGATCGTCACGACCGGCACGGTCGTCATCGCGATCCCGATTGCGCTCGCGGCAGCCTACGCCATCGCCCGCTACCAATTCCCGGGCCGCAAGCTCTTCCTGGTTGCGATCCTGTCGACCCAGATGTTCCCCGGCATCTTCTTCCTGATCCCGCTCTTTCTCATCTTCGTCAAGGTCCAGGCCCTGCTGGGGTTCCAGATCGTCGGGACGTTGCCCGGCCTGATCCTCGTCTATCTCTCCTTCGTCCTGCCGCTCTGCATCTGGGTGCTGGCGGGCTACTTCGCCGCGGTCCCCCGCGACATCGAGGAAGCCGGCACGATCGACGGCCTCAGCAACGTGGGGGCCTTCGTCCGCCTGGTGCTGCCCTCGCATCTCGGGGCGATCGTGGCGGTCGCGGTCTTCGCCACGGTGCTGTCCTGGAGCGAGGTTCTGTTCGCGTCGGTCCTGACGACGAACCAGACGCAGACCCTGTCGATCGCGCTCTCGGCGGTCGTGGCCCAGCCCACCGCGCCAATCCGCTGGAACATCATCATGGCCGCGTCGATCCTCGCGAGCGTGCCGATCGTCGTGGCGTTCGCGCTCGTGCAGCGGCCGTTCGTGCAGGGACTGTCGTCGGGAGCGATCAAGGGATGAGCATGACGGAGGACGAGATCAGGCGGCGCAACGTCGCCGCGGTCGAGGCGCTCTACGAGGCGGAACGCCGGCGGACCATCGAGGATTGGGCACGGCTCTGGCACCCCCACGGCCGGCAGAGCTTCCACCTGTCGACCGACGTGCCGCCGGTGGTGGGGCGCGAGGCGCTGGTGCGCGCCACGCGGCGCAAGTTCGAGGTGCGCCCGCCCTACGGCATCGGCGTGGTGACGGAGCCCTTCGCCGACCCGAGCCGGGTGCTCGCCCGTCTGCACCTCACCTTCGGGGAAGGCATCCGTCCGACCGACCTGTGGTGCATCTTCACCTTCGACCATGAGGGCCTCATCACCGAGATCGCGGAGATGGTCGACACCGCGAACTCATACCGCATGCCGGCGTGACCCACGGCTCAGCAGGCTCCCGGCCGCAAAGCGCGCACGCGCAGCCCGAGGCCGACTTCCGCAGAGGAAAAACTCCATGTCCGAACCAGCACGCCCCGGCATCGACCCGTCGATCCGCCCGGTCACCATCGGCGCCGATTTCCCGCCCCAGCTGCCCCTCGCCTTCGGCGGCTCCTGGTTCGTCGCCTATTCCGCCCCCGGCGAGGAGGACGTGCGCCTCAGGGGAGCCATCGACGCGGCCTATGACAGCGGGGTCCGCCATTTCGATACCGCCGGCGGCTATGGCGAGGGCCATTCCGAGGAAATCTACGGCGCGTTCCTGGCGGGAAAGCGCAGCGAGATCTTCCTCGCCTCCAAGGCCAATCCGGCGCAAGCGACGGCGGCAGCCATGGCCGCGGAGGTCGACGCCAGCCTTCGGCGTCTGCGGACCGACCATATCGACCTCTATTACATCCATTGGCCGCAGCGCGGCGTCGACATGCGGCCGCGCATGGAGGCGCTGGAGGCGGCACGCCGGCAGGGCAAGATCGGCGCGGTCGGCGTCAGCAATTTCTCCGTCGACCAGATGCGGCAGGTGCAGGAGGTCGGCCGGATCGACGCACATCAGCTCGGCTACAACCTGCTCTGGCGCTATGCGGAGGATGACCTCGTCCCGTTCTGCGTCGAGCACGACATTGCCGTCGTCACCTACAGCTCGATCGCGCACGGCATCCTGACCGGCAAGTTCGACAAGGTGCCGGACCTCGCCCCCGGCGACCAGCGCCACCGGATCCTGCCGTTCCGCTCCGACATCTGGCCGCATGTCCATGCGGGCGTCGAGCAGCTGAAGGCGATCGCGGCCGAGCTCGACCGGCCGCTGATGCACCTGGCGATCCGCTGGAACCTCGCCCGGCCCGGCATCCGCTCGGTCGTGGTCGGGGCGCGCAACCGCGCCCAGTCCGAGGCGAATGCGGCGGCGCTGTCCGGCGCGATCCCGTCATCCGTCTTCGAGCGCATGACCGCGATCAGCGACGAGATCGTCCGGCACGTGCCCAATGAAGGCAACCTCTTCAACCATCACCCCTGACCCCGACACGCTGGACAAGGAAAGAGTTCCATGGAGCCGATACAAGGCCTGGGCGATCGTGTGCTCGTGCAGATCTGCCTGATCGTCGACGACGCCGACACCTATGCCGAGCGCTATTCCGCCCTCTTCGGACTTCCGATTCCCGAGGTGCACGTCACCGATGGCTTCTCGGAGACCGAGGCGACCTATCACGGCGAGCCGACCGAGGCCAAGGCGCGCATCTATCACTGGCATTTCGGCAATGTCGGCTTCGAGCTGCTTCAGCCGCTGGGGCCGAAGAGCGTCTGGCAGGACTGGCTCGACGAGCATGGTCCGAGCGTCCATCACATCGCCTTCCGCGTGACCGACAGCCATGGCGTCGCGCGCGAGTTTGCCCGCCACGGCTATCCCGTGAGCCAGCAGGGCTTCTATACCGGCCGCCTGCCGCATGGCGGGCATACCGGCATGTACACCTATCTCGACACCGGCAAGGCGCTCGGAACGACGTTCGAGCTGCTCGAATCCTTCGATCCGAACGGGGAGGTCCGCTGATGAACGCGCCCGTGCTCCGGCCCGAGACGCTCTGCCAGGTCGGCTTCGTCGTGCACGACGTCGCCGCCACGGCGAGGAAATATGCGGAAGCCTTCGGCTTCCCCGTCCCGCCGATCATCGAGACCCCCGGCTTCGACAAGGCCCGCACGACGGTGAACGGCGAGCCGTCGGAGGCGACCGCCAAGCTCGCCTTCTTCCAGACCGGCCAATTGGTGATCGAGCTGATCCAGCCCGACGAGACGCCGAGCGTCTGGCGCGATTTCCTCGAGACAAACGGCGAGGGCGTCCATCACATCGCCTTCCGCGTCGCCGACACCAAGGCAGCCGAAGCCGGATTGGCCGGGCAAGGCTTCCCGACGCTGCAGCAGGGCCTCTTCGTCGACGGGAGCGGCATGTACACCTATCTCGACACCGCCCCTCAGCTCGGCGTGATGATCGAGCTGCTCGAGACCTTCAGGAAGAGCTGACTCGAAGCGGCACCTCACGACCCGGCCCCTCATGCGAGAGGAGCGGGTCATCCCATTCCGCGTTCTCAGAAAGGCAAGGCAATGAAAGCGATCGATGGCCTCGGCCATGTGGCGATCAAGGTGAAGGACGTCGACAAGTCGATGGCCTTTTACAGCGGCGTGCTGAAATTCCCAGAGATGCTGCGACTGCATCACGACGACGGCAGCCTGTTCCTGATCTACCTGCGGATCACCGACACCCAGTATCTGGAGATCTTCCCGAACGCCGCCACCGACCGGGCGCCGGGCGGCGACGGGAATGGCGTGCATCACTTCTGCCTGACGGTGGACAAGCTCGAGCCGCTGCTCGATGCGATCGTCGCCAATGGCGGGACGCTCTACGCCTGGACCAGGACGGAGACCGGCCGGGAGCTGCAGCCGACGACGACGCCGACGATCTCCAACGGCCTCGACGGCAACCGCCAGGCCTGGCTGCAGGATCCGGACGGCAACCGGATCGAGCTCATGGAAATGGCGCCGGACTGCCTGCAGTACAAGGCGATCCGACGCCTCCAGTCCGAGGGGGCCTGAACGCGCAAGCGGCGTCGGCCTCGCCAACGACGATGCCGGCGCGCAATCTCTCCGCCCCGCTGCCCGATCGAGGACCCGTCATGCCGGCCAAGGCCTATTCGCTCGAAGATCTCGCCGCCGAACAGGAGGCTCTCGCCCTCGACCGCTTCGACTATGATTTCGCCTGGAAGCTCGGCGCAGCGATGCGCGCGCGGGCCGCAGCGAGCCGTGCGCCGGTGGCGATCGAGATCGCCCACGGCACCGATCTCGTCTTCTCGATCCTGCTGCCGGGCGCGACGCCCGACAACTCCGACTGGGCGGCGCGCAAGCGCGCCGTGGCCAACCGCTTCCATCGAAGCTCGCTGGCGATGCGTATCGAGGCGGAGGAGCAGGGTTACGATTTCAATCGCCGCTTCCGCCTGCCGGACGCGGCGTTCGCCGCGAGCGGCGGCGGCGTGCCCTTGATCCTCCGATCGGGAACGCTGATCGGCACGGCCGGCGTCAGCGGCCTGCCCGATGTCGAGGATCATCGCCTCATCGCCGACAGCCTTCGCGAGATCCTCGGGCGTAGCGCCTGAACCCTGCGACGATCGACCCATCCGGAGCCCGCCATGGCCTACAAGATCGCCTTCCAACTCTACTCGGCACGGAACTTCCCGCCACTGGAGCGCCAGCTCGAAGGCCTCGCCCAGATCGGCTATGACGGGGTCGAGCCGTGGCTGCCGGCCTATGCGGCGAGCGCGGCCGACTTCCGCCGCAAGATCGATGCGGCGGGTCTTGCCTGCTACGGCTTCCATCTGCCGTTCAAGGACCTGGTGGCCGAGCCGCAGCGCTTCATCGACATTGCCGGGACCATCGGCGCCCGGCTCCTGATCCCGCCTTATCTGATGCCGGAGGACCGTCCCGCCACCGCCGAAGGCTGGCGCGCCATCGGGCGGGACCTGCAGCGCGTGCGCGACATCGTTGCCGGCGAGGGCCTGAAGCTCGCCTGGCACAACCACGATTTCGAGTATCACGCTCTGCCGGACGGCTCGCGCCCGATCGACCTTCTCTTCGAGGGCGCCGGGGCGGATGTCGGCTATGAGATCGATTTCGCCTGGGTGCTGCGCGGCGGCGGCGACCCGCTCGCCGAGCTGAAGCGCTATGGCGAACGGATGCTTGCGATCCAGGTCAAGGACACGGCGCCCCTCGGCACCAGGCAAGAGGGCGGCTGGACGGCGATGGGCGACGGCATCGTCGACTGGGCGGCGCTATGGCCGCTGTTCAAGGAAACGCCGGCCGACCATCTCGTCGTCGAGCACGACGAGCCGGCCGACTGGCGGCAGCTCGCGCAGCGCTCCTACGACTATCTCGTCAAGCTCGGGGCTCGCGGCTGACGTGCCCTCGGTCGGCGCGCATCCGAAGGCGTTCGCGGCTTGCGAGCGGATCATCGTCGCGAATGCCAGCGGTCCCACGGACCTGCTCAATCCAGGCCGGCCTTGCCGGGCGCCCAATAGGCCTTGGCGACGATGCGCGTGGCGGGGACAGCCAGGCGCTTCAGCCCCTGCCGGAGCCGCTGAATGGTGTGGGCCTTCCCGACGAGCACGAAGGAGGCGCCGGCGGCCGCAGGCGCAGAAAGCGCGGCCTCCATCTCATCCAGGTGCCCATCGTCCTTCGTCCGGGCGAGCAGTGCGGCGTCATCGAGCCCGAGATACGCGGCGACGTGACGGCTGGCGCCGACGTCATCGACCTCGAAGCGGCACGCCGCGGCTCGCGCCTTGGTCTGACGCAGGAGCGCGTGCGCGAGCCCGATCGCAGTCTCATCCCCGAAGAGGGCGAGCGGGCCTGCCACGGCGCTCACATCCAGCGAGCGGCGTGGCCCGAAAATATCGCATTCGTCGCCGGGCTGGAGGTCGCGAACCCACATGCTTCCCGGCCCGTCGCCATGCGCGTAGCCGAGGATGCGGGTGCGGCCGGCAACGGGGTCCCATTCGATCGGCGTGTAGGTCCGGGCGACGAAGGCCGAGCCCATCGCGATCTGTATTTTCTGTCCGGGCGTCCATGCAGCGCCCTCGAGCGCCGGGCCTTCCAGCGTGATCAGCCGGAAGCGATCGGCAATCGTCTCACATGCGGCAACGGTCGCATGTTTCATGAACATGCGGGCGAAGGCCCTGCTCAGCCGGCCAGGCGCCTGGGCCACCGGGCGTTCACGCGAGTCCATAGCCGGCATCACAAGGTCCTGACGGTGAATTCGTTGCCACGGCCTTCGTCGACCGGGAGCGGCTGCGAGAGGTAGCCGTTTGCGGGATTGCGGACATGGTCGAGATATCCCGGCTCGAAGGCGTTTTCCCCAAGGACCACGGCTCCAGGCTTCAACCGGGGCTCGAGCAGCTTGAGCACCGGCAGGTAAAGGGTGAATGCGCCGTCGATCAGCAGCAGGTCCACCTCGCCGCCGACGTCCCTGAGCGTCTCGAGCGCGTCGCCCTCGCGGATATCCGTGAGATCGGCGAGGCCAGCGGCGTCGAGATTGGCGCGGGCCCGCGCCACCTTGGCGGGCTCGAGCTCCGTGCCGATGAGACGGCCGCCGCCATTGTCCCGGAGCGCGGCGGCGAGATAGATCGTCGAAATCCCCATCGAGGTGCCGAACTCAACGATTCGGGTCGCTTTGCAGGCGCGCGCGAGCATGTAGAGGAAGCGGCCATAGGCCGGCGAAACGGCAAGGAAGTTGTCGGCCCGGTCGCGATAGGTCGCCCGATAGTCCGCCCGTTCCTCGGCGAGCTTCTCCCCGATCACCTGTTCCAGCGTCGCGCCGGAGGCCTCGATGGTGGCCATGAGCTCGGCCCTGTAGTCCCGGTCCGCGGCTTCGGCATCCTGATGAAGCTTGTCCAGACTCTGGGCGACGCGCCCGGTGCTCAGCGTATTCATGAGGATTCCTTCCCGATCGCGGCAGCCGGAGAGGCTCGACTGATCCGTGCGGACTGGATAAAGGGAGCAGGCGCTGGCGTCATTCCGAAGCTGGGACAGATTATTATTCAATCTGGTCAAATTCGCTTTCCCGTCGGAGGGTGAGCCATGCCTATCCTGAGCGCCCCTCGCGACTGGATCGATCCCGACGAGATATCCCGTCCGGTCGTGACCTTCGGCGCGGCGATGGCCGAGGTCGGCAGGATCGAATTGGCCCCCCACCGGCACAGGAAGGGGCAGATCCTGCTCGTGCAGCGGGGCGCCCTCAGTTGCGAGGTCGAAGGCGGGCTGTGGATCGTACCGCCCCGCAGCGCCGTGTGGATACCCGGCGGGGCGCTTCATGCCATCAAGGCGACCGGAACGCTCGAAGGCTTCGCCGCCTTCGTCGATCCCGCCGTCAGCCGGGGCCTGCCCGATGTCTGCTGCGCAGTGTCGGTGACGCCGCTGCTCCGCGAGCTTCTGGTCCGCTCCGCGCGCCTGCCGGCCCTGTATGAGGAAGGCGGCGCGAATTCACGCCTGATCACGGTGCTTCTCGACGAGATCGCGGCGGCCGAGGTCGAGGACCTTCATCTGCCGATGCCGACGGATGCCCGCCTGCGCCGGATCGTCGATGCGATGATGGCATCGCCGGCCGATCGGGGAACGCTGGATGTCTGGGCCCAGCGGGCAGGCTTGAGCGAGCGGACCCTGGCGCGACTGATGAGCCGGCAAACCGGTATGAGTTTCGGCCGCTGGCGCCAGCAGCTCGGCGTCGTTCTTGCCGTCAAGTGGCTGGCCGGCGGCGGCTCGATCCAGCAGGTCGCTGCCGACCTCGGCTACGAGAGCGTGCCGAGCTTCGTGACCATGTTTCGAAAGGCGCTCGGCACCTCGCCGGGCCGCTATATGTCGGAACGGCATGGCGGCCGGCTTGGCGGCGCGGTGGGGCGGGGTGTGTCAGACGCCGGAAAGCCCCGGGCGCGTTGAGCGGACCGGGGCTTTTGGTTGAGATGGTTGCGGGGGCAGGATTTGAACCTGCGGCCTTCAGGTTATGAGCCTGACGAGCTACCGGGC